>CAYOEI010000423.1:0-9673 GCA_964402825.1 uncultured Hyphomicrobiaceae bacterium | reverse complement strand
AGTGATGATATTGCCATCGCGCACAACCCGCTCCGCCACGGGCTCCGCGCCGAACGCTTCCAGCATTTCCACGGACATCCAGTGAGACGTCGCCCTTTTGCCCTTGAGAAGCCCAGCCGCGCCCAGGACAAGTGATCCTGTGCATACCGAAGTGACGTATTTCGCGCTCACCGCCTGGCTGCGAATGAAGTCCAGTGTTTCATCATCGTTCAGAAGCGGGTTCATGCCCGCACCGCCCGGCACGCAAATAAGATCCAGTTGGGGGCAGTCATCGAATGTTGTGTCAGGCGTCAGGAGCATGCCCCCGCCTGCCTTTACCGGATCAAGGCTTTTCCAGATCAGCCGGACTTCGGCGTCTGGAAATTTTATGAACACCTCATAGGGCCCCGTGGCATCGAGCTGTGTGATGTTCGGGAAAATGAGCAAGCCGATGCGATATGTCATTTGTTTGTCTTTCTCCGTCATGAACTGCGAGAAATTTCCTCTTACAGGAAATTATACGGGTCGACATCTATCATGAGCCGCACGCTGCCCTTCGGGCGCGGTGCTGCGGCAAGCCATTGTCTCAGAAAAGCTTGCATATCTGCTTGCTTGGCGGCTTTGACCAGCAGCCGCACACGGTGCCGCCCGCGTATGACCGGCAGGGGGGCTTCGGCCGGGCCGAGTACGCGGATTTTGCTCGCTTTGGGTGCGTAAGACGTCAAAACGCGCGCATAGCCGTTGGCCTGTGGCATGGATGACGCAGAGACTATCAGCGCAGTCAGACGCCCAAAGGGGGGATAGCCCGCCGCTTCGCGCGCGGCGATTTCCTGAGCCAGAAAGGCATCCCGGTCACCACTGATGAGCGCCTTCATAACCGGATGCTCCGGCATATAGGTCTGGATGTACCCGGCGCCTGAAATGGCCTCGCGCCCCGCGCGGCCCGTTACCTGGCTGAGCAGCTGATAGGTGCGCTCGGCCGCGCGCGGGTCGCCCTGGCTCAAGCCCAGATCGCCATCGACAACGCCAACGGTCGCGAGCTGCGGAAAATGATGCCCCTTGGCGACCAGCTGCGTACCGATGATGAGGTCCGCATGGCCGTGCGCGATACGATCGAGCACTTCACGCAGCGCGTTGATATTGGGTGCAAGGTCCGATGACAGGATGGCGATGCGGGCGTCCGGGAAGCGCATCTTCGCTTCTTCCGAAATGCGCTCAACGCCAGGACCGCAGGGAATGAGCGCCCCTTCCGCGCCGCAGCTCGGGCACTCTTCAGGCGCCTTTGCTGTATATCCGCAATGGTGACATTGCAATTTACCGCGAAAGCGGTGCTCCACCAGCCAGGCGGCGCATTGCGGACACTCGAAGCGATAGCCGCAGGCGCGGCACAATGTCAGCGGTGCATACCCCCGCCGATTGAGAAACAGCAGCGCCTGCTGCTTGTTGTCCAGCGTCTCTTCAACGGCATTTATCAGGCGTGGCGACAGCCATTTTCCCTTCTCCGGCGGTGAGATGCGCAAATCGATCGCTTCAATATCAGGCAAGGAGGCGCCGGAATAGCGCCGGGAAAGCTGCACATGCCCATAGCGCTCCTGGGCAACATTCACATGGCTCTCAACGCTGGGCGTGGCGGAAGACAGAACAACCGGGAACTTGCCGATGGAGCCGCGCACCACGGCAATGTCGCGGGCATTGTAACTCACGCGTTCTTCCTGCTTGTAAGAGGCGTCATGCTCTTCATCCACCACGATCAGCCCGAGTTTCGTGAAGGGCAGAAACAGCGCCGAGCGCGCGCCGACCACCACCCGCGCCTCCCCCTTCGCGACTGCCAGCCAGCTGTCGCCGCGCTGGCGAGGGGGTATAGCGGAATGCCACTCAACCGGCGCGCAGCCGAAACGTCCTTCAAAAGCCTGAACGAACTGACGGGTCAGGGCGATCTCTGGAAGCAGGATCAGCGCCTGTTTGCCTGACCTAAGCGCCGCCGCGACGGCTTCAAAATACACCAGTGTCTTGCCCGAACCGGTTATGCCGTCGAGCAGCGTCACCGAAAATCTGTTTTCCGCAACGCGCAAGGCCAACTCGCCGGCAGCCTTGCCCTGCTCAGCCGACAGCTTTGGCGTCACGGCTTGCGGGTCAGGCTCAGGCGGGCGCGCAGCGGGCATCGGCTCTACCGAGAGCGCGCCCCCATCCACCAGGCCATTGATGACACTGACGCCAACGCCCGCGGCTTCCATCAAATCGCGCTTGCGCCATAACAGGCCATTTTCCGTGACCTCCAGCACCCTTTTTCGCGCTGGCGTCATGCGCTTCAAGGGTACGCCAGTCAGCCTGTGACCCATGCGCGGCTTTGGCGGTGTGAACGCGTCACGCGCACTCATCATCATGCGCAGCACCATGCCCGGCTGTGCTAGCGTGTATCTGGCAACCCAGTCGACCAGTTCAAGCGATTGCGCCGGCAGGGGCGGCACATCAAGCCGCGCCATCACCTCACGCAGTTTGCTCGCATCCACGCTCCCCCGGCTGGTAGTGAGATCGCCCTGCCAGACGACGCCGATACGCTCCTTGGTCCCGAGCGGCACAGTGACGAAATCACCCGGTTGCAACGCCATTCCCAGCGGCGCCAGATAATCATAAGGTGCATCCAATGCCAGCGGCAGGAGAACCGGGAATGTTGCATCAGAAGCCAAGGGCTGTTCCCGTTCTGGCCGTTACGTTAAGAGAAGCGGAAGAATCAACTATCCATTGTAAGCCCCTTCTGGATATAGGGGACACCTTCTAATGCGCATCAGGAGTTGAGTTGAGACCATGAAATTCTTTTTAGACACCGCCGATACGGATGAAATTCGCGATTTGACCGAGACCGGGCTGGTCGATGGTGTGACCACGAACCCGTCTCTGGTTGCCAAATCGGGCCGTGACTTCACCGAAGTGGTCAAGGAAATCTGCTCTATCATTGAAGGCCCCGTCAGCGCCGAGGTGACCGCCACCGATACCGCGCAAATGGTCGAGGAAGGGCGTGCGCTGGCGAAGATCGCGAATAATGTCACGATCAAGGTTCCGCTCACCATGGACGGCCTGAAGGCCTGCCGTGTGCTGAGCCAGGGTGGCACGATGGTGAATGTGACCTTGTGCTTTTCCGCCAACCAGGCGCTGCTCGCAGCCAAGGCCGGGGCAACGTTCATATCCCCGTTTATTGGCCGGCTGGATGATATCGGTGAAGACGGCATGCAGCTCATTCGCGATATCCGCACCATCTATGACCATTATGACACCCTCACCACGCAAATCCTCGTGGCCTCGATCCGTAATGATGATCATGTGAAGCAATCCGCGCTGGCCGGCGCCGACGTGGCAACGATACCTCCGGCCGTGCTGCGCGGGTTGAGCGAGCACCCGCTGACCGACAAGGGGCTGGCCGCGTTCCTCGCTGACTGGGAAAAGACGGGCCAGACGATTTTATAGAGCATATCAGAACGCTTCCAGGCCACCCGCTCCCCCTTGCCCAACCACCATAATGGTATCCTTGGGGCGGTTGGGTAAGGGGGAGCGGGCGGCCTGGTCTGCGGTTTCAACGAAACCGTTCAGGAATTATGCCGAATATTTAACGCCTGAGGAGTCTACTGAGAGCATGACCGCCGCTCCATCAGAGATGATAGCCAAAGCCGATCTGGCCCGGGCAATCGGCAAATGGATGACCTATCTGGCCACCGAGCGGCAGCTGGCGGAAAAAACCCAAGAGGCCTACACCCGCGATCTGAGATATTTTCTTGGTTTTCTGGCACGCCATAACGGCCGGCCTGCGTCCCTGAAGTCACTCAAGAAACTCACCGTGCGCGACTTCCGCTCTTTTCTCGCCGCGCGCCGCTCTGACGGCGTGTCCAGCCGCTCGCTGGCGCGCACATTATCGGCGCTGCGGATGTTCTTCAGATTTCTCGATCGCCGCGGGATAATGAAAAACGATGCCGTTACCGCAGTCCAGACGCCGAAACTGCCCCATGGCATCCCCAAGCCGCTGAGCATCGTGGCGGCGTTATCGCTGCCCGCTGACAATGATGCTGGCGTGCGCAGCAATTCCCCCGAATGGGTGAGAGCGCGTGACAGCGCGGTACTGACGCTCCTCTATGGCTCAGGCTTGAGAATTTCAGAAGCTCTCGGCATCAACCGCAGTGAAGCCCCGATCGAGCGCAAAGACATGATGCGCATCACCGGCAAGGGAGGCAAGGAGCGTGTCGTTCCCGTCCTGCCGGTGGCGCAAGAAGCAATTGCCCGGTATATTGAGTTGTGCCCCTTCGCGCTCTCACCCAGCGGTCCGCTTTTTATCGGCGTGAAGGGTAAACGCCTGTCTCCGCGCATAATCCAGCTTGTCATGGAGCGCCTTCGCGGCGCGTTCGATTTGCCCGATAGCGCCACACCACACGCGCTGCGCCATTCATTTGCCACGCATTTGCTCGGAAATGGAGCGGATTTACGCGAAATTCAGGAACTTCTTGGCCACGCCAGCCTGACGTCCACCCAGATTTATACAGAGGTGGACGCCGTGCGCCTGCTCAAGGTTTATGACGATGCGCATCCAAGAATGCGATGATTAAACACGAAAGTGTGTTGTAATCATTATGAAACGACCCCAAATCAAACAGGATTAACTTGATTTTGAGGAGTGCGCCATAGCATCTTACTCAACGTCAATTCACGCAAAACTCATCGAGGACGCCGATGCTAAAGCTGACAACCACATCCAGTTCTGATGAGGCGTCGAATAGCGCGCCGGCATGCTGGATTAGCGGAATCGCGCTGACAATTGCCCTGGCGGGGGCCGTATCAATCCCCGCTAGCGCGCAATCCGGGTCCGCGGCCCCGGCGTCCGGCGAACTGAAAATCGCCTCCAATTACTATTATTACAACCATCCATATTCGCATCGGCGGGCGCGCCGGCACACACATCGTAAAAATGTGAGCCGGCCAGCACAACAACCCAAATGGATACTGGCAAAAAACCCCAAAGACCCCATTCAGATCATCGTGTCGCTGCCGGAGAGGCGCCTGACGGTCTACAGGGGCGATGAGATACTCGTAAGGTCGCGGATTTCTTCTGGCAGGAAGGGCTTTGCCACACCGTCCGGTGTGTTCAGTATTCTGCAGAAAAACCGCTACCACCGCTCGAACATCTATAGCGGCGCGCCGATGCCATATATGCAGCGGCTCACCTGGTCGGGCATTGCTCTGCATGGCTTTACGTCGGTGCCGAATGTTCCCGCGTCTGCCGGTTGTATCCGCCTTCCGATGTCTTTTGCGAGCAAACTCTTCAAGTTTACGGAAAAGGGTGCGCATGTGATCGTGGCCAATGAAAAGACCGAGCCGTCCGAAATCAAGAACGGCAATCTTCTCCAGCCCTCGCCACGCGGACCAAACATTTTCGCCAGTCTCGAAAAGAAAGAGGGCGCCGTTCGCAGCGACGCGACTACAGCGAGCAAAAAACGCTCAAACGCGCCATTACGCATTCTGATCACCAGGCGCACGGAGAAGGGGCGTATAATGGAAGTACAGAAGCTGTTGAACGAGCTCACATTCGAACCGGGTGATCTGGATGGATATATGGGCCGCGACACAGCGAAGTCCATCAAACGCTTCCAGGCGACATACGGGCTCAAGGTCAACGGCCGGGTATCCGATGAGCTGCTGGAAAAACTTTATGAGGTTGCTGAAAAAGAAATGCCCGCCAATGGCCAGCTCTATGTACGTCAGGATTTCAAACCCGTGTTTGACGCGCCGGTCGTGATCAAGGACCAGGACCAGCCGCTTGGGTCCCACCTCTTCACCGCCATGTATTTCAAACCAGATGCGACCGAGACCCGCTGGACAGCAGTAACCCTCAAAAAGGGTTCTCTGCCTAATAAACATGCGCTCCATGGCGGAAATATAAGGCAACCCGTAAAGGGTGTTGACCAGACACCAGAGGCCTTGCTGCGTGCAACCGCCGTGGCGGCGCTCGATCGTATCGTCATCCCCGAGAAAACCCGCAAGCGTCTCGCCGGAATGCTAACCCCCGGCTCATCCATCGCTATTTCCGATGACGGGATCAGCTGGGAAACCGCGCCCAAGGGCGGCAGCGATTTTATCGTCCTGATGCAGTAGGGCCGCGATGGTTAACGACAGCTCTGCTTTTACCAAGATTACCAAGATTATATTGTTTCACGGTTCATATCATTGCATCCTGACCGGCGACCATATCATGCAAAAATCATTGAGGCAGCCAATGCTAAAGCTGACCACCACATCCAGTTCTGATGGGGCGTCGAATAGCGCGCCGGCATGCTGGTTTGCCGGAATGGCGCTGACAATTGCCCTGATGGGTGCTGGCGCCCTTCCGGCTGGCGCGCAAAACGCTGCTGAAAATTCCGGTGAATTCCGGCTCGCCTATCATACGCCACGATCTTACTACCAGCCCTTCTACCAGCCCTATTATCGCCCAAAGCCCCGGCCGCGCCGCCGCTATCGCCGTAAAAAAGTGAAAGCGCCCATGGTGCCCGCCAAATGGTATCCGGCGGAAGATAGCAAGGAGCCCATTCAGGTTATTATTTCTCTGCCGGAGCAGAAAATTTTCGTTTACAAGGGCGACAAGCTGCTTACGACCTCTCGAGTGTCCTCGGGAAAAACCGGCTATGCCACCCCGTCTGGAGTGTTCTCGATCCTGCAGAAAAACAGATATCACCGCTCGAACATTTACTCCAACGCGCCGATGCCTTTCATGCAGCGGCTCACCTGGTCGGGCATTGCGCTGCATGGGTCCAACTCAGTGCCGAAGGACAACCCCGCCTCCCATGGCTGCATCCGGCTTCCGCAAGCCTTCGCCAGCCAGCTCTTCCGGTTCACCGAAAAAGGCGCCCATGTGATCGTGGCGAATGAAAAGGTCGAGCCGTTCGATATTTCCAGTATCAAGCTGTTCCAGCCTTCGCCGCGCGCACCAAAGGACTTCGATCAGATTGAAGCGGAGGTTGCTAATAAAGGTAATGGGATCAAGGTAATCGAGCGTAAACGATCAACGTCGCCACTTCGCATTCTGGTCACCCGGCGCACGGGCAAGGAACGCTTGATCGATATTCAAAAAAGTCTCAACGAACTGTCCTTCGGCGCCGGTGACGTGGATGGCTATATGGGGCCCGATACGGCAAAGGCCATTCGCCGTTTCCAGGCCACTTACGGGCTGGCCGTCGACGGTTTTGTTTCCGATAATCTCATCGCGAGGCTCTATGAGGTGGCTGACAAGGGTCCGCCCCGAAATGGTCATCTCTATGTGCGCCAGAACTTCAAACCCGTCTTTGATGCACCTGTGGTGATCAAGGGCCCTGATCAGCCTTTAGGATCTCATCTCTTCACTGCCCAGTATTTCGAGCCCGGTGCATCACAGACCCGGTGGCGCGCGATAACGCTCAAGAAAGGCTCTCCGGTCAACACCCTTCGCAAAAGAAGCGCGAGCAAGAAAAAGCCCGTGGAAGTAGTCGTTCTGGCATCCAGTGAGCAAATGAACGCAACAGCGCAAGAAGCCCTCAGCCGTATCGAAATTCCGCAAGAAATACGCCAGCGCATCAATAAAATACTCACTCCGGGGTCGTCCTTGGCCATCACCAATGACGGTATTTCGAAGGAAACCAAGCCCAAGGGCACCGATTTTGTGGTGCTGATGCAGTAGGCGGCCAGCCAGTACGGGCGTCAAAACGCCAGAACGCATGCAGCCGGAAAAAGGCTCGTCTTAGGGTCAGGATCCTCACGCGCCTCCTCTCATTCCGGGGGTGCGAATATTTATCACATACGAAAATGTGAATGCGCTGGCGGCGTTACTTAACCTTATCCAAGTAATTTCTAACCATACTGGCAGCACTTCTCAGCTCTATTCAGGGATTTTCTGGCAGGGATTTTGCTTTGATTTCCCCATATGAGGGCTATGGCCCCGGTTATTGCAGGAATTGTGTTCCAAAACGGTACAATATTCCGAGTGAGAGATTGAAGATGCGGCCGACCATTCACGACCTGCTCAAGGGCAGAGATAATAACTTCAACCTCATCCGGTTTCTGGCCGCCGTGGCCGTCATTTATGACCACAGCTACATGGTTCCCAATGGCGAGCCCGTCCCCTGGCTGCCGCCGTATGTTATGTCCAGCGATTTTGGATGGTATGCGGTCAATGTGTTCTTCATTCTATCCGGTTTTCTGGTCACCCGGAGCTGGATGAATCTCCCGAACATCATTTCATTTGCGGTTTCGAGGTGCCTGAGAGTGTTTCCCGCGCTGTCTGTCGGAGCAATCATGGTCGCCTTCGTCATTGGCCCGATTGTCTGTCTTTGCCTCTACCTGGATTACCTTCACGATTCCCGGACGTGGCTCTACGTGCCAATGACCGCGTCGCTCATATCCCCGTCTGAAATCCTTCCATTCGTGTTTGAGACCCTGCCGGCCAAGGCAGTTGTCAACAGCCCATTATGGACCCTGCGATATGAGGTTTTGTCTTATATCGTTCTTGGCGGGCTTGGCGTTGCCGGCCTGTTCGCGACGCGCCGGCGTGCGCTGGCAACCATGGTGGTTTTCTTTGCGGCCTATCTGACAATAACACTGCTTACCGGCTGGCGTGGTCAGAGTGTATTTCTCGACAGTATTCTGCGGTTCTGGCTGTGCTTTTTTCTCGGCGCGTCCGTCAGCGTGTTAAGCGACCGGCTGTCCTTGCGCGCATCAACCGCCGCATTCCTGTTTTTGGCCGCGGCGTTCGCGCAGGGAACCGCTGCTTATGAATTCATCCTGCAGATCGCACTGGCTTATGGTGTTTTCTGGTTCGCACTCATACCAGGCGGCGCCATTCGCCGTTTCAACGAGTTGGGCGACTATTCATATGGCCTGTACATCTTTGCCTGGCCAATACAGCAAACTGCATTATTATTTGCGCCAAATATCGCGCCTCACGAAATGTTTGTCCTCGTCACTCCCGCCATACTGATCGCGGCGGCGGCTTCCTGGCACTGGGTTGAGCGGCCCGCCCTTGATTCGCGCGGCGCAGTGTTGGGTTGGGTCTTGCGGCAACAGCAACGATTGCCGGACCGCATATCCCCCACCAAATAGCACAGCTGGCACGTTCGCGAACGAAGCCCATTTGGTCTCGCATCACAGTACCGGCATCAGTTGGTCACGCCGGATCACGCAAGGTGCTCGGATTGTCAAACGCGCGCGAAAGATCCTGCCAGAAAAAATAACAACCACCAAATGCCTGAGCAAGCCGGCGGGCGTGCCCTAACCGCCTGGAGCCGGCAAGATCAACTTCAGATGAAGGAGTGTTTCCAATGAATAGGACTTTTGGTGCTTTTGCACTTGCTGTTGCTCTCATCGCCGGCGCCAGCGCTGCGAGCGCGATGCCTTCCGCAGACAGCGGGTTTGATTTCGAAACTGTTTTTGAAAGCGACAATGATTAAGCTCCCGGGATATTTGTTCCGGAGTGAGGAGGCGGGTCTTAACGGGCCCGCCTCAATTTTTTTTGATGACAGTTCGCTTTTTTTCAGATGCCCCGCGGCTCCCGATGCGCAATGCCGCACCAGCTCTCAAAATCCGGTCACTGGTGAGCGCTTATGAGCCTGAATAGACAATTCATAGACTCTCACAGATGAGTATGGCGTATCCGTTGTGCTTGGCATATAAGTAATATACATACCCCCGG
>CAYOEI010000422.1:0-6908 GCA_964402825.1 uncultured Hyphomicrobiaceae bacterium | reverse complement strand
GAGGAGTCCCAGCACTTAATTGATACTCATGCAAGTAACTGACAAGCCACGAGCCCGGGGAGACAATCAAATGCCTGACATCTTCGAAAGACTGGGCCTGCGCCAGGTCATCAACGTCTCTGGTACGGAGACTCCATTAGGCGGTGCACCGGTCTGCCAGGAAGTCTTTGAAGCTGCATCAGAACTTGCGCGCCATTCGGTCTATATGTCTGAACTGCAAGCTGCTGCATGCGATGTAATCTCGCGTGCAACCGGTTCCGAGGCGGGATGCGTTGTGGGCTGCACGGCGGCATCTATAGCAATCTCTGTGGCGGCTACAATGACTGGTCCTGACCTTGCGCTTGTCGAGCGTCTACCCGACACAACAGGGCTAAAGGATGAAGTCATCATGCAGCGCGGTCACGAAGTCACTTATGGTCACATAGTTTCGCAGAATGTCAGGGTGGCGGGCGCTCACGTCATCGAAATCGGAGCCGCAACCCAATGCAGCGCCTACCAGTTGCGCGGCGCGATTACGCCCCAGACCACCGCCGCGCTCTATGTCATTTCGCATCTTACAGTTCAGGAAAGGCTGATTGACCTCCGAACTTTCTGCGCGATCTGTCACGCCGCCGGGGTTCCTGTCATCGTGGACGCGGCGTCACAGCCCGACCCACGTCCCTTTCTCGCCGCCGGTGGCGATCTTGTACTTCTCAGCGGGCAGAAATCCCTAGAAGGGCTTACCGCCGGTATCGTTGCCGGCAGGCTCGACCTGGTACGGTCTTGTATGTTTCAAATGCATGGTATCGGCCGGCCGATGAAGGTTGGCAAAGAGGGTGTGATCAGCGCGATAGCGTCTCTTGAGCGGTGGATGAACCGCGACGCGGCCGAACATAATTCGCGTGTGGCCGAACGAGCCGAACGCGTGAGCAAGCGGCTGGACAAGATATTGGGTCTCACCGCCCGCATCTTCGGAAACCAGGTGATTGTTGCGATCGACCCGGGCGAAACAGGCCTTACGGCGCACCAGCTTTCGGTTGCGCTTACCCAGCAAACTCCCTCCATCGTGACATGGAATCAATTTGCGGAGATTGGTGAACTTTGGCTGACGTTCCGGTTGGTCGACAACAAGACTGCCGAACATGTGTGCGAACGGTTCGAAGCCATATTGAGCGACCCGGCGCAATATTCCAGTATCGACCCCTCTCCGCCAAATCTCGGCGATAATATGCTTGATCAGCTCAACAATTGGCCTGAGCTTGAGTCGAGCACGGTTGCAACAGCCGCTAGTGGATGAGGGCCTTGGATAGGATACACCCGACATTCAGGCACGTACCCCCTGCCTTAAGCCTGTCCTTGCGCGTGTTTTCCGGCATTCATTGTTCAGCTCTCCAGAAAAATCATGGCAGGGGACTCAAGCAATGTCTTAAGTCTCTGGACGAAAACGGCAGCATCCCAACCGTCAATGACGCGATGGTCGAAACTGCACGAAAGGTTCATCATTTTGCGCGGAACGAATTGCGTCTCGGACCACACAGGGCGAACCGACATACGATTGACACCGACAATGGCTACTTCGGGATGATTGATAATCGGAGTCGTGGCCAGAGCCCCCAATGCTCCGAGAGATGAAATTGTGATAGTGGAGCCGGTGAGTTCCTCACGTTTAGCCGTGCCGTCCCGAGCCGCTTGCGCAAGACGGGCAATATCAGCTGCCAAGTCCCAATGGTTTATTGCCTCGGCATGATGCACGACCGGCACAACCAGACCGTTCGGCGTTTGGGTAGCAAAACCGATATGAACCCCGCCATGCTGACGCAGGATACCGGCTTCATCGTCGTAAAGAGCATTTAAGGCAGGTTGTTCGTTGACGGCTTTGACCATACTGCGCATCAGAAAAGGCAGGACAGTTAATCTTAATTTGGCATCCGAATTTTCATTGTTGAGCCGGACACGAAGTTCTTCAAGGTCCGTCACGTCCACTTCTTCGACAATCGTGATATGCGGTATGCGGGACTTTGCCAGAACCATGCGTTCGGCAATTTTCCGACGAAGGCCGACAATCTTTATTTCGGTGACCGATGTATCCGCGATGTTGCCGCTTTTTGAAACTGATTTCGAATCGTGCGTGAAGAACTTGTCGAGGTCATCGTGCGTAATTCGCAAAGCAGGTCCCGATCCGCGAACCAGGCGAAGATCAACACCTGCTTCTCTGGCGCGTAGTCTGACGGATGGCGAAGCGAGGGGCTTCTCCCCTTCGGGCCGGAGAAACCCCGTAGGGTTTAAATTTTCTGTTACGTGTTTTCCAGCAAGCGCTGCATCAGATATCTGCGTTTTCGGCGCAGCTTCCTCCACCATTGTCTGGTGTTCAGAGGCGGAGGCAGAGATTTTAACGTCCGCAGCTTCATCGCCGACGTTTCCTTCTCCATCAACTTCAAGGCGAATAAGCTCGGAGCCAACGGAAATGACATCGCCAATTTCCGCGCCTAGCCAGACAACCGTACCCGTGACAGCGGAAGGAATTTCGACAGTCGCCTTATCAGTCATGACTGCGCCAAGAACGTCGTCTTCTCTAACAACCTCGCCTACCGCGACGTTCCATTCAACGAGTTCGGCTTCCGCTATACCTTCCCCCACATCGGGGAGCTTGATGGAAAAAAGCCCCATGTCAGTTCTCCATAATATCAAGAAACGCCCGGCCAACGCGGTCAGGACCTGGGAAATAGTCCCACTCCTGCGCATGTGGGTAGGGCGTGTCCCAACCTGCGACCCGGCGGATCGGGGTCTCAAGATTGTAGAAACAGCTTTCCTGAATACGGGCCAATAGTTCCGCGCCAAAACCGGAGGTCAGCGTTGCCTCGTGGATGATGACGCATCGCCCGGTTTTCCTGACCGACGCGAAAATTGTGTCTACATCGAGCGGAACCAGCGTGCGAAGATCAATAATTTCCGCATCGACACCGGTTTCTTCCTGAGCTGCGAGCGCCACATGAACCATTGTTCCATATGTGATGACAGTGACGGCTTCTCCTTCTCGCCGGATCGCCGCCTTGCCAAGCGGAACAGTGTAGTACTCCTCAACCACATCACCCTGATCATGTTTTTTCCACGACACGACGGGACGATCATGGTGTCCGTCGAAAGGGCCGTTGTAAAGCCGTTTTGGCTCCAGATAGATGACCGGGTCCGGGTCTTCGATTGCGGCAAGAAGAAGTCCCTTGGCATCGGCGGGATTTGAAGGCACCACCGTTTTTAAACCGGTCACGTGCGTGAAAAGCGCTTCCGGACTTTGGCTATGTGTCTGGGCTCCGTAAATTCCTCCACCCGTGGGCATCCGGATAACGATCGGGCAGCTAAACTCGCCAGCGGACCGGTAGCGCAGACGCGCCGCTTCGGAAACGATCTGGTCGTATGCCGGATACATATAATCGGCGAACTGGATTTCGACGCAGGGTTTAAGTCCATAGGCCGCCATGCCGATCGCGGCGCCGACGATACCAAGCTCGCTGATCGGCGTATCAAAACAACGCGTTTTCCCGTATTTCTTCTGCAAACCTGCGGTGCAACGAAAAACGCCACCGAAATAGCCGACATCTTGGCCAAAAACGACAACTTTCTCGTCACTCCCCATGGCTACATCCAAAGCACTTTGGATGGCTTCGATCATCGTCATTTTTGACATTATTCAGTACCCCGCTTCACGACGTTGTTTGGCAAGAAGAGAGGGCATTTCAGCATAGACATCCTCGAACATGTCACCTGGCGATGGCCTTAGTCCGTCATGCAGCGTTCCAATCGCCTCCGCCTCTTTTTGTGCCGTGATGACTTCGTCCATGACCTCGGCTTCAGCCTGTTCATGGCGCTGCTCTGACCAGACTCCGCGAACGATAAGGTGTGTCTTCAAGCGCAGGATCGGATCACCAAGGGGCCAGGCCTCGCTTTCTTCCTTTGGTCGGTATGCAGATGGATCGTCAGAACTTGAATGCCCCCCTACACGGTAAGTCACATATTCCACTATGGTTGGCCCAAGATTTAGACGTGCGCGGTCGCCTGCCCATTTTGCAACCGCATGAACGGCAAGATAGTCATTTCCATCTACTCTGAGTGAAGGAATGCCAAAACCGTGTCCACGGGCCGCAAATGTACCCGATCCCCCCTTGGCGATTCCCTGAAAGGTTGAGATTGCCCACTGATTGTTGACGATGTTGAGAACCACCGGCGCTTTGTAGGTTGAGGCAAAAACCAACGCCGCATGAAAATCGCTTTCGGCTGTCGAGCCATCACCAATCCAGGCTGAAGCGATATTACTATTGTTGTCGATAGCCGAGCCCATCGCCCAACCGACGGCCTGAATGTACTGCGTAGCCAAATTCCCTGAAATCGAAAAAAATCCGTGTTCCTTCGAGGAATAGAAGACCGGGAGTTGATGACCATGCATTGGGTCACCCGCATTCGAATATACCTGACACATCATCTTGACCATCGGGTAATCGGCGGTAATGAGGAGACCTGCTTGACGGTAGGTTGGGAAATTCATATCGCCCGATACTAGCGTTTTTTGAAAAGCACAGCTGATGGCCTCTTCACCTAGATGCTGCATGTAGAATGATGACTTGCCTTGACGTTGGGCGATGAGCATCCGCGCATCGTAAGCGCGGAGCTTCATCATGTTGCACAGCCCATCTTTCAAATCGTCGTCCGTTAAAGTCCCCGCCCATGGACCAACGGAGTCGCCATTACGGTTCAGAACGCGAATGATCGAAAAGGCAAGATCACGCATGTTTTCCGGATCTTCATCGACATCGGGGCGGCGAATACTTCCTGCTTTGGGTATACTCACCTGGGTGAAATCCGGGCTGTCGCCGGGGCGCCATTCAGGCTCGGGAACATGCAGGGAAAGACGCGGTTGGTCGGTCATGAGTCGGTACCTTCATTAACCTGCTCTAGTGTCCGACCACTCTCAAGATTTTCGACACCTTGCATCTGGCGAATGCGGTCGATAAGATTCGAAGCCGTTAAATCCCCCTTCGGCTCATAGGTGACGTTAATAATTGAAGTTGCTGGCCCAGTGACTTCGAGAGATACTCTGCACAAATCAAACCCCATTCTACGCAACATATCGAGCGCTCTGGGAAGATGATTAAGTGGCTCAGAAGTTTGGAATTTCGCAAAATACACTGATCTTTTCATGGCAAAATAATACCCCATATCCGGAAAAAAAACTTTCGTAGTTTCGAGAGATTTGATATTATTTCAGTATGATTTCCTGTGATATTGCTATTACTCGGTATTTTCTTTTGCACTATGAAAAATGCCCAAACCGCTGGACAGAATTGACCGAAAAATATTGAAAGCACTGCTGGCAGACGCGCGCCTCACCAACATCCAGTTGTCTGAAAAAGTGGGGCTCTCGGCCAGCCCGTGTTGGCAGCGCGTTCGACGCATGGAAAAAGACGGGTTTATTCAGGGCTATACGGTCGAACTTGATCAAACCATGTTGGGGGCATCGGAGACCGTCATTATCGAAATCACACTTGATCGGCATGACGATGAAATCCTTGAAAGTTTCGGACGCGAAATGGCGGCGATACCGGAAGTGCTGGAAGTTTATTTGACGACTGGTGAGTATGACTACTTCATCAAGGTTGCCGTCAGCGGGACCGCTGAATACGAGGAATTCCTGCGAAAAAAGTTGTACAAGGTCCCCGGCATACGTCATTCCCGTTCGAGCTTTACCCTGCGATGTCTGAAACGCACTCGCTCGATGGTACCTGGGGACGTCTGACGTCAGCGCCTTCGAAGTGGAACCCTGTGGCCGGGCACCGGATCAAACTGCCATCAAATGGAGTCAATTGATGGCAGATAATTTGATCGATACCAAAGAGTTATACCAGGGGTCGTTCGCATTGACCGATCCGCACATCCTTCGAGACGGCGTGTTGCGCCTCCTCAGGATGAGGTTTTGTGACAGAAAAACAGATACATACCTCTTGGCTGAGGAGTGCCCGTAAGGGCGCGTCTCGAAGCACCGGCTATGAGTCAGTATCAATGTCCCTTGGTATTTGTGCAACTTACCCATCCTCACTCATGACCTAGGGTTCTCCACCTGAATATAGATACACGGTGACTTATCGAACGGCCGCGCCAGGCTCTTTCAAAGGCGTTGGACCACTTGGTGGGGGCAGGTCAGGGTTACGTCAGCGCCGCGCAAGCCCTTTGCAGGCGCTGGCAGGCATCTTCCAGCACATCCGTAGCGGTGGCGTAACTGATCCGGAAACACGGTGACAACCCGAATGCCGCGCCCGCCACCGCGGCGACGTATTCCGATTCAAGGATATAGGTGACGAAATCCACATCCGTTTCGATGACCTTGCCGTCCGGTGTTTTCTTGCCGATGGCGCCAGCGCACGACGGATAGACGTAAAAGGCGCCTTCCGGCGTCCGGCAGCTGAGCCCCGGGGCCTGGTTCAGCATGCTGACCACCAGGTCGCGGCGTTCCTGAAAAATTTTGTTGTTGGCGGCGATGAAATCCTGCGGCCCGTTCAAGGCCGCCACCGCCGCCGCCTGACTGACCGCCGCCGTGTGGGTGGTCGATTGCGACTGCACCTTGGTCATGGCTTTGATCAGTTCCGCCGGGCCGCCGGCAAACCCGACCCGCCAGCCGGTCATGCAATAGCCCTTCGCCATTCCGTTGGCCGTAAGGGTGCGGTCCTTGAGGCCCGGCTCGACCTGGGCGATGGTGAAAACTTCAAACCCGTCATAGATCACGTGCTCGTAGATGTCGTCGGTCATAACCCACACGTGGGGGTGTCGCAACAACACATCGGCGAGCGCCTTGAGGTCGTCAGAGGTATAGACCGCGCCCGACGGGTTGGACGGTGAATTCAAAATCAACCACTTGTCCATTAGTGGCGATCTCGATTGCAATG
>CAYOEI010000421.1:0-2970 GCA_964402825.1 uncultured Hyphomicrobiaceae bacterium | reverse complement strand
CGGCACATGAACACACAGCCCGCATTTGCCGAAGCGATTGCCGTGTGGGCCCGTATTGGCGTGCTCTCCTTCGGCGGGCCGGCGGGGCAAATCGCGCTCATGCACAAGATGATGGTTGACGATCACAAATGGCTCACCGAGCAGCAATTCCTGAACGCGCTCAATTTCTGCATGCTGCTGCCCGGCCCCGAAGCCATGCAGCTTGCGACCTATTCCGGGTGGCGGCTGCATGGCGTGAAAGGCGGGCTGGCCGCGGGACTGCTGTTCGTCCTGCCGGGTGCCACCGTGGTGCTGGCGCTGGCCTTCATCTATGCGGTATTGGGGAATGTGCCAGCGATTGAGGCGATCTTCCTCGGCGTCAAGGCGGCCGTGCTGGTGATTGTCGTGGAGGCGCTTCTTCGCATCTCGAAACGGGCGCTCAAACGCGGTGCTGATTGGGCCATCGCGGCGGCGTCTTTCGTCGCCATCTTTTTCTTCGATGCGCCTTTCCCGCTTATCATTTTCGGCGCGGCGGTTATCGGTTTTGTGCTTCGTAATAATGACGTACCGCCCCAGAGCACACATGATGCGCCGGTGCCGTTATCACGCACGGGCGTAACCATACTCCTCTGGCTTGGTATCTGGCTTGTCCCGCTGACGGCAATCGCCTTGGCGCTGGGGCCGGACCATGTGCTGACGCAAACGGGGCTGTTTTTTTCCAAGCTCGCGGTGGTGACCTTCGGCGGCGCTTACGCGGTGCTGGCCTATATGGCGCAACAGGCGGTGGAAACCTATGGCTGGCTCAGTGCGGGCGAAATGCTCGACGGGCTGGGCCTGGCTGAAACCACACCGGGGCCGCTTATTCTGGTGACTGAATTTGTCGGAACGCTTGCCGCATTCCGCTCAGGGAGCAGCCCGGCATGGGCGATGGCGCTGGCTGGCGCCGCGGTGACCCTGTGGGCGACATTCACGCCCTGTTTTTTGTGGATTTTCGCCGGCGCGCCCTATGTTGAGCGCATCGGCTCGAACGCCCGTTTGTCTGGCGCACTTAGCGGTGTTACGGCGGCGGTCGTTGGCGTCATATTGAATCTGTCGCTGTGGTTCGCCCTGCATGTGCTGTTCGCCAAGGTGACGCCGGTAAACCACGGGCCGTTGCGCCTGTGGACGCCGGATTTCACGACATTCGATTGGCTGAGCGGTGCGCTCGCAGTCCTCGCCGTCATCCTTCTTCTGTGGCGGCATTGGGGGGTTGTCGCGGTCCTCGCCATTTGCGCCGGACTCGGGTTGGTGCTGAAGCTGGCGTTTTAGAGCGGTTTCATGCGAAACCGGATTATGCTCTAGCTGAACAGCTTCAGGATGCTGTTTTCCGACTTCTGAACAATCGAAAAGCTGGCCGCCGCCAGGCTTGTGCGCGTCTGCAAGGCGAGCAGTTTCGCACCTTCCTCATTCGGGTCTGACAATGTGAGTTTTGCCGCGCCCGTTTGCAGGGTGTTTCTGAGCTTTGCGGTAAAATCGCTGCGCGTATTAGCCACCGAAAGTTCGACGGACAACCGCGAGGAGAAGCTCCGCAGGGAGTTGACGGCGCCTCTCAGTTCACCCCTTGCAGCCGTGACATTGCTATTGGACTGAAAGCCGTTTGCCGGAGCTGAGATGCCAAGACCCGAGGCAGTGGCGTCCACTCCCGAAAGCGTCAGCGATGAGGTCCCACTCTCATTGAAGTTAAGTACAGGAGAGCTTCCTGTCAGAAGATTGATTCCGAGGAAGGAGGAGTCCTCGGCCAGTTGATTGATTTGCGTGCGCACCTCGTCATATGCGACAGCCAGTGCAGCGCGCTCCGGGCTGTTCGCGCTCGTTTGATCAAAGGCGCCTGCGGAAATGCCGAGGCCCGAAAGCGGCGTGCCGGTCACTTCGGTCAGGGTCAGGTTCTCGCTATTCGTAGTCGAGATTTGCAGCTCGCCCGCGCTGGTGAACGAAGCCGTGACATTGTCCACCGCATTGATTTGCGCCAGAAGCTGATCCGGCGTATCGCCGCTGTTTATGGTGATTGTTACGGCCGCCTCAGAGCCCGCCTGCACGGAGAACTGATCGCCGTCGGAGACGCCGGCCAGGGCAGTCACATCGCTCTGGGCGCTTACATCGACGCTGCCGGTTGCCGTGGGGTTTCCCAACGGCAGGCTTGATGCCGTGTTGACGATGGATTGCGCGACCTGAACGAGCCGCTCCAGCGAGCGAATGCCTATTTCCGCGCTCCTCACAGAACCAAGTGTTGTGCTGATCGAATCCAACACCCGGTTCAGATCTCCCGCGCGCTGGCTGAGCGATTTTGCGGTAAAAAAGGCGATTGGATTGTCGCTGGCGCGATTCACCTTGAGACCAGTTGCCAGCCGCTCCGAGGTTTTGCTAAGTTGAATACTGAATTTCTTCAATGTCTGCACACTCGTTCGCGCACTGCTTGACAGGAACGAACCTTCCATATTGACCTCCCGCATGGCCCGGACCGCATCATCTCGAATATCGCAACTAAAGTCCGGCGTGACCCGCATGTGTATCACGAGGACCTTTTTGCCCGCTGAAAACAACGCTCCATATTCGAGTTAAATTCTATGGATTGGTGTAATGTTCCGGTAAGCTAAACCCTGGTTGTTATGGGGGCTTAAAACCAGCACTCTTCAACTCTGGATTCGATGGTGACCGGGATAAGCCGGGTATTTTTTAATATTTGTTTCATGGGAATTTTGATGACGGACACCTCACACATATCGCGGCAGCCCCAACTTGAGGAGGTAGATGACAGGCCGAGTGTTGTCAGACAGACAATTTCTTTGTTCCGCAAGCAACCCCTGGGGATAGTTGGCGCCTTCATCGTTA
The DNA here is from genome assembly GCA_964402825.1 of uncultured Hyphomicrobiaceae bacterium. GTDB lineage: Bacteria > Pseudomonadota > Alphaproteobacteria > Rhizobiales > Methyloligellaceae > UBA2767. The sequence continues at coordinate 123 of CAYOEI010000421.1, read as the reverse complement.
TTGGCATGTTGCTGGTAGGAATCTTTGCACCGCTCATCGCGCCGTATGATCCGATTGAGGTTACCTTCAAGAATATGCTTCTTCCTCCGGGACCTGACTATCTGATGGGAACGGATCAGTTCG
>CAYOEI010000420.1:0-3819 GCA_964402825.1 uncultured Hyphomicrobiaceae bacterium | reverse complement strand
AAATCAGTGTCAGCCGGCCAGCTTCATTTTCCGGGTTGAGGATATCAATCAGGCGCAGCATGTCGTCAACCTCCAACGAGGGGCCGCACTTCATTCCAATCGGGTTTTTGATGCCCCGCGCCCATTCGACATGCCCATGGTCGGCCTGCCGGGTCCTGTCCCCAAGCCAGATTAAATGGCCCGAGGTCGCGTACCAGTCGCCGGATGTTGAATCGACCCGCGTGAACGCCTCCTCGTAGCCCAGCAGAAGCGCTTCGTGGCTGGTGAAGAATTCGGTGGAGCGCAATTGCGGCGTGTTGTCGGGGGTCAGCCCGCAGGACGCCATGAAATTCAGGCATTCTGAAATCCGGTCGGCGATTTCCTCATAATGCTGCTCCGCCGGGCCATCTTGCAGAAAAGCCAGGTTCCATTGATGCACATGGTTGCGGTTTGCGTGGCCGCCCTGCGCCAGTGCGCGCAGCAGATTGCGCGTGGCGGCTGACTGGCGGTATGCGCGGAGCATGCGCTCCGGATCGGGAATGCGCGCGGCCTTGGTAAACTCCATCCCGTTCACAATATCGCCGCGATAACTGGGCAGTTCCACATCGCCCTGTTTTTCAGTCGGCGCGGAACGCGGCTTGGCGAACTGGCCGGCGATACGCCCGACCTTCACCACCGGACAGCCGCCGGCGAATGTCAGAATGACGGCCATTTGCAGAAACATCCGGAAAAAATCACGGATGTTATCTGGGCCATGTTCCGCAAAGCTCTCCGTGCAGTCCCCGCCCTGCAGCAGAAACCCCTCACCTTTTGACACGGCCGCAAGATGGCTTTTCAAATTGCGCGCCTCGCCGGCGAATACCAGGGGGGGAAAAGTTGCAAGCTGGGCCTCTACGTCCTCAAGCGCGGTTTTGTCTGGGAAATCGGGAAGCTGGACAACAGGCTTCGACCGCCAGGTATCGGGAGACCAGGATGTGGCCATTGTTCATATACTCCAAATCAGCATTTGACTAATCTTGCGATGGGGCTGGCATCCGCCAGTGCTTTGCATTAGGTGATGCTTGCAAATAATTCCGGCCACGCAAATCTATTTGGTCGCTATATAGGCCATTGCCCGCAATGTGACTAGTACGGGTACGCCGCACATCTGCAACAGGACCTGCCAGAACACCATGCCCGTAACTCCCTTTCTCGAACACAGCCATGAACCGCATGAGATTGCGCGGCGCCTGCGCGATGGTCCGCGCATCAGTTACCTGCGTGACTGGGTTTATGGCGGCATCGACGGAACGGTCACGACATTCGCGATTGTGGCTGGCGCAGTCGGCGCTGATCTTTCAAATCGCTACCTGCTTATTTTGGGTGTCGCCAACCTGCTTGCCGACGGGTTTTCCATGGCGGCGGCGAACTATTCCGGGACCAAGGCTGAAATTGAGGAGTACAATTTTGTCCGGCATATGGAAGAGCGCCACGTTGAACATGCCCCTGAAGGAGAGCGCGAAGAAATCCGTCAGATTTTTGCGGCCAAGGGTTTCAAAGGCAAGACGCTTGAGGCCGCCGTTGAAGTGATCACGGCGGAAAAGGAGCATTGGATTGACATGATGATGACGGAAGAACACGGCCTTCCTCCCATCACCCGCTCACCGGCGATGGCCGGAATGATCACATTCGCAGCTTTCGTCATTTGCGGTTTCCTTCCCGTTGCGCCATTTGTGTTCGGCCTGGAAGCCAGCATTCAACTGTCGGTTTTGATGGCCGCGATCACCTTTTTCCTTATTGGCTCCCTGCGAAGCCGGTGGTCTCCCATTCACTGGCTGCGCACAGGTACTGAAACGCTGGTGATTGGCCTTGCCTCGGCCAGCGTGGCTTATCTGGTTGGATATTTCCTGAAACAGGTAATCTGACGTTCTTTTCAGAACACTACATTCCGCGCCCGATACATGCCACGATAACATTCATGTCCATTCGCGATCCAAGTTTTACGGTGGGTGTTGAAGAGGAATATCTGCTCGTCGACATTGAGACACGCGATCTCGTTTCCGATCCACCTCCCGATCTGATGGAAAAATGCGAAGCCGCGCTTCCCAAGGGGCAGGTCAGTCCCGAGTTTCTGAAATCGCAAATCGAAATCGGGACACCTGTCTGCGCGACGATATCGGATGTGCGAAAGGAATTGCGTTATCTGCGCAAAACCATTGCTGAGGTTGCCGGTGAATACGGCCTGGCGCCGATGGCGGCCTCTACCCACCCCTTTGCCAAATGGACGGCCCAGCACCAAACGGACAAGGACCGTTATCACGAGATTGCAAATGACCTTCAGGTGGTTGTGCGCCGGATGATCATTTGCGGCATGCATGTTCATGTCGGCTTGGACGATGATGATTTGCGCATCGATATTCTCAATCAGGCGTCCTACTTCATGCCCCACCTGCTGGCGCTTTCCACCTCCTCCCCCTTCTGGCAGGGAGAGGAGACCGGCCTGCGCTCCTACCGGCTGTCGGTGTTCGATGAACTCCCGCGCACCGGCCTGCCGCCGCAATTTTCCTCTTATCGCGAATATGAACGCACCATCGCCGTTCTGGTGAATGTCAATGCGATCGAGGACGCCACAAAGATATGGTGGGACCTGCGCCCGAGCCACAATTACCCGACGCTTGAAATGCGGATCACCGATGTGTGCCCGCTGCTGGAAGATACGCTGTGCATCGCGGCATTTTTCCAGTGCATTTGCCGGTTCCTCTACCGGCTGCGGCGAAAAAATCAGCGCTGGCGCTTTTATCCTCCTTTCCTCATCAATGAAAACCGATGGCGCGCCCAGCGCTATGGTTTATCGGAAGGGTTGATAGATTTTGGCGAGGGAGAAGTGGTGTCTTGCGCAAAATTGATGGAGGAGTTGCTTGAAATGATTGCGGAAGACGCCGAAGTCCTTGGTTGCGTTGAGGAAGTGCAACATGTGAAGAGGGTTTTGAAACGCGGCACCAGCGCGGAGCGTCAGGTCAAAACATTCGAGGCTGCCAAGGCCAAAGGTAATGGCGACGAAGACGCCTTAAAGGCGGTTGTTGATGAATTGTTGAGAGAGACTTTGGAGGACATTTGAGGTGGTCTGATTAACGAGCGTCATCACAGATATCCTCGTCATCACCCGCCACACCCTTCGTCATCACCCTGCGCACCCTTCGTCACTCCCGCCGCCCCCTTCGTCATTCCCGCGAAGGAGGATGCGGGAATGACAGTCGTTTTAGGAGGCGAATATTATTCCGGTGTCGTCCCGGGACTTGTTCCCGGGACCCATTGGCCTAACGGTTTATCGAGTCGTAGAGGTCTTTCCATTCCCGGTTGACACTTTCAATCTACTTGATCTTCCAGGCGCGGGGCCATTCCTTGATAGTTTTCTTACGCTGAGAGGAGCCGCATCCCTCACGATGCTCATGGATACGGCGGGCCAGATTATTGGTCATGCCGATGGTGAGGGTTCCGTGTTTGCGGCTGGCAAGGATGTAAACCCAGTAAGTCATCAATTTGCGTTTAAGCTAATGGGTCCCGGGAACAAGTCCCGGGACGACAATCGTTGGTCAGTGCAGAATTAAACTTATCCCCGCCCCTCCCCATGCACATAAACTCCGCCTCGTTCCTTCCCGCTTATGGGACGAGCTGCAGAGCGTCTGTGTTCGTGGAAGGGATGCGGTTCCTGCGAGGGAGCGGGCGTGCCGTCCCGGACCCGGGGGTACTATGGCTCCCGCGCCTGAGGCTGGAGTCTTTGCTTGTCCTATCGCTTCGCTATTTGAGGGCGGGTGGCTCATACTCAATCGAATAGCTTGCCTCACCCAATCCGCAGCCGCG
>CAYOEI010000419.1:0-3158 GCA_964402825.1 uncultured Hyphomicrobiaceae bacterium | reverse complement strand
TAACCTGACCATCTACGGTCGTGCTGGAAGAATGGTAGGCCTTGACGAAGGTGACATCGAACTCGCCGCAATCAATAGTGCCGCCGGGATTGCCTGGCTCGATATTTTCCACCCCCTGCCCGCCCAGATGCATCGCCAGCTCATAGACTGCAATGGCGGTGGCGCCGGTCTTTTTACAAATTTCCACCGTGTCACCGACATGATCGTCATGACCGTGGGTCAAAGCCACATGCGTCACCCCGGATGTCGCCTCTTCCTTTGACATGGCTCCGTTCTCGAAAGTGCCATTGCCGGTAAGAAATGGATCGATCAGCAGGACGGTCGATCCAAATTCAACTCTAAAGCTGGAATGTCCAAGCCAGATTAACTTCATTGCTCCATCCTCTTTTCGGGGTTATCTCTCACACGAGTCTCACTTTATGACACAGTATAAATGCGCTGCGTGCGCCAACAAGCGCGCATCGCCGGAATATCCAAACAGCTTGGTTCCTTAGCGCCGCATCATGACCGAAGAGCATATTCTTACCATGGACGATCTGAGCGCCCGCCTTTCATCAGGCGCGCGCCTTTTGGGGCTGGATCTGGGCACCAAAACAATCGGGCTTGCGCTTTCCGATATTTCACGAATTGTTGCCACGCCCCTGGAAACCATCAAACGTACGAAATTCACAAAAGACGCAGAACGACTTCTGGAAATCTGTGAAGAGCACAGCGTGGCCGCGCTCGTAATTGGCCTGCCGCTCAATCTTGATGGGTCGGAGGGACCACGCTCGCAGGCAACGCGAGCATTCGCACGCAATCTTTCAGGCAAAACAGATTTACCGATGGTATTTTGGGATGAGAGACTATCCACCGTCGCCGTGGAGAGAACGCTTCTGGAGGCAGATGCCAGCCGCAAACGCCGCGCGGAGGTGATAGACAAGATGGCTGCTGGCTTTATTCTTCAAGGTGCCCTGGACCGTTTATCCAACATTGGTTGAGTTTGGAACCTACTCTTCGTTAAGATACGCCATGCCTGGTTTAACCATCGCCGATATCATTGCCCTTGCCTGGTTTTTTCTGCTCTCGGGCGGATACAGCTATGCAACCCAGCGCGGCCCTCTTGCAAAAAGTGGCCTGGTGGAGGCGATAAACCGCCAACGGGTTACGTGGATGGCGAATATGGCTGTACGTGAAAATCGCATGGTCGATGTACAGGTCCTGGCAAATCTTTCTCGAGGCAATGCTTTTTTTGCTTCAACTTCCGTGTTCGTAACCGGTGCATTCGCGGCTTTGTTCGGTAGCGTTGAAGAGCTGCAGATACTGGCTGCAAAATTCCCATTTTTAAGGCAAACCACTGTGTTTATGTGGCAGCTGAAAGTCTTGTTTCTCATGGGTATATTTATCTACGCATTTTTTAAATATGCGTGGGCCTACCGTCTCTCCCATTACACAGGGATACTCATCGGCTCGACGCCAATCCTGACCACGAGAAATAAAAAAGAATGCTTAAAACATGGAGACCGCGCGGCCAGGCTGGCAAGTCTTGTCGGACATCATGCCAATGCCGGCCTCAGAGCCTATTATTTCGGGATTGCAACTTTGGGATGGTTCATTCATCCGGCAGTGTTCATGCTGACAATGCTTTGGGTTGTGGGCGTGATGTACCGGCGTGAGTTTCGCTCAAATGCCCTAAGCACCATCGTCGGTTAGACGTGTTGCCAATAATGATCCCGACTGGGTTATTTCTGCACGGCCTTCCACGCCGCTAACCATTTTTAGCGGCCCGCTTGCAGGCGTGAAAGACTCGGCCTATACAGTCCGCTTTAATGAGCATCGCCGCCGCACCATCCAGTTATTATTATCCGCACCGCCATCTTCTTGGTATTGAAGGTCTGACACCGGCGGAGATAAACGGACTCCTTGATCTGGCTAATGACGCCGCCGAGATCAACCGTCAGGTCATCAAGAAGCGGGACACGCTTCGCGGCCGTACCCAGATCAATCTCTTTTTTGAAGCTTCAACCCGCACACAAAGCTCGTTTGAGCTGGCTGGCAAGCGCCTTGGTGCGGATGTCATGAACATGTCGGTCGGGTCCTCATCCATCAAAAAGGGCGAGACAGTTATCGATACCGCAATGACGCTGAATGCCATGCGTCCCGATATCCTGGTCGTGCGTCATCATTGCGCCGGCGCTGTCGAGCTTCTGTCGCAAAAGGTCAGCTGTTCAGTCATCAACGCTGGTGACGGCAGCCATGAGCATCCAACGCAAGCTCTGCTCGATGCCCTGACCATCCGGCGTAACAAGGGACGCATTACCGGCCTTACCGTAGTCATCTGCGGAGATGTGCTGCATTCGCGTGTGGCGCGCTCCAACATCATTCTTCTCAATGCGCTTGGCGCACGGGTTCGGATTGTTGCGCCTTCAACCCTTCTTCCGCCATTTGCCGAGCGGTTGGGTGCTGAAATCTTCACCTCAATGAAAGAAGGACTGGAAGGCGCCGACATCATCATGATGCTGCGATTACAGCTTGAGCGGATGTCCGGGTCCTATGTCCCGAGCGTGCGGGAATATTTCCACTTTTTCGGTCTCGATCATGAAAAACTCAAATTGGCAAAGCCAGACGCGCTGATCATGCATCCAGGCCCCATGAATCGCGGCGTAGAAATTGATTCAGCCGTCGCGGACGATCATCGCAGCGTAATTTCCGAGCAGGTGGAGATGGGCGTTGCGGTTCGTATCGCAGTCCTTCAGGCGCTTGGGCAACACCTGCAAAACGAATAATCCAGATGATCAACGCCAAATTCACCAACGGAATGAAGAGGATCGGCTCCCAGCCGGGTGACCGGATCGCGCTTATCAATGCACGGTTGATTGATCCCGCCACCGGGCGTGATGAGCTTGGCGGCCTCACAATAGCTGAGGGCTTAATCGCTGATCTTGGGCCTCATCTGCACGCTGAAAGCCCCGAAGCACATGAGGTCATTGATTGTGGCGGGCATATAGTGTGTCCCGGCCTCATAGACATGTGGGTGTTTTCAGGAGAACCTGGTTTCGAGCACCGTGAAACTCTGGAAACGGCAAGCCACGCAGCGGCAGCGGGCGGTGTGACGACAATCATTTGCACATCCGAAACCAATCCGGTCATAGACGATATGGCGCTTGTGGATTTTGTCG
>CAYOEI010000418.1:0-3243 GCA_964402825.1 uncultured Hyphomicrobiaceae bacterium | reverse complement strand
TCGTGCAGGGCATCGGGGCCGAGCCCCATTTCCTCCAGCCGGCCGGGGCGGAAATTCTCTACCAGTATCTGCGCGCTTGCCGCCAGTTCCAACACGATCTCGCGCGCCCGCGCCTCGCGCAGGTTGAGACCGATACTCTTCTTGTTTCGGGCGTAGGCTTTCCAGTTTGTCTCGATACCATCGTTGCCCCAGGACCTGAGCGGGTCGCCTTTCGCCGGGTTCTCCACCTTGATCACTTCGGCTCCGAAGTCGGCGAGCTGTACGGACAAAATGTTGCCGGCTACCACACGTGACAGGTCCAGAACCCGTACACCCTCGAGCGGTCCTTTGTTGTCAGGGTCGAACTCTAGTTTCTGGAACGGCTCCTGTCCCGTCATGTCATCTCACTTTTTATTGGAAATTAATCTGCCTGCTGAGCCGGATCATAGTCGGTTGGTTTAGTAAGGAAAACCATGAACCTCAATTTGCTCCAGGGCATGGGTTGGCCGGCGCCGCGCCAGGATTTTCCAGCGGATATCAGGCTTGCCGCGCTTGACGGATCTTGTTGCGGTTCAGCACCCGCTCGCCGAACACGCGTAACGTAGAAGGATCACCGCCCGTATTCGTAAATGCGTGAGCCTTCTTTTTCCAGCACCGGTTTCAATTTCTGAAACGCATCAGGGTAGAGATAGAAAGGAATCCGCGGGAAAAGATGATGGATCAGATGATAATTCTGGAACAGATACATCCAGTTCACGATCCTGGCCGCGGGGCCGGATATTTTTACGATCTTTGTGGCCAGCCACCGGTTTTTTTGTATCGTGCGGCTTATGCGGCAAATATGCGAAAAAGTAGATGATAATGGCGCTGCCGATCCAGTGCGGAGCCAGCCACAGCGCCAGAACTTCGCGCCAGTATCCAAATGCACAGAGCCAGAAGGCTAACGAATACAACGCGAAATTGACAGCCATGACGTGCGCCGTGATCTTGAAGTTGGCCGGCTCATTTGGATTGAGGGCGACATTCTGGATAAAGAAGTGCTGGTAGAAGGGGACGATGGTGAAACAGCGAAAAAGGACTGCAATGGGGTGCTTGACCTTAACCCAGTGATCGGGGTCAAGCGCATCATCGTTCGTCTCGCGGTGATGCATGAGGTGCATATGCCGAAAGGCTTTGTACTCATGAAGCAATATCGCGCCGCAAAGCATGCCGATCAGGTGATTGAGCCACATCCAGCGACTTTCTCGCCCCGCAATATTTCCATGACAGGCTTCGTGCAGCGGGGTCTGAATGGCGTAGAGTAGCAGGGAGTTGATGATGAGGCCTGCCCAGAGCGGGATAATCCGAAGGGCGCCAAGAGTACAGACCAATGCAAACGCGCCGATGATGCAGAAGGCGAGGATCACACTGGGCCAGGCCACCATGCCTTGATACGGCTTGATAATTTTCTGCGCCTTACGCTCCGAAGAAACATTCGTGGCGGAAATAGTTGCAGAAGTCATCGTTTTGCGTCCCGTGATCGACGCGAGGCATCAGCCTCGTTCTAGAATCATGCAGTTCCTTTATTTGTCAGTGTGGCAACTATGTACACATTTACTCTTGCATTCAATCTTGTTTCTACAAGATGGAAAATAAAGCCGGGTTATCTGTTGACCAGCCCGTATTGCTTCATGCGCCACAACAGGATTTCAAGCCTGTCCTGACCAAAAAACGGTTCGCCCTGGAATACGAGCAGCGGAACGCCACTATGCCCGGCCGAATTATGGGCTTCCTGGTTTGCTTCAATCGCGTCATCATACCGGTCAGGATCCATTTCCAGGGCGCGCTTCAAGGCTTGCGGGTTTAGTCCGGTCCGCTTGATAGCCGACGCCATATGTGATCCCTGATCCCAGTTATCGGTGTGGCCATCCCACAACAGCCGCATGACCTGGTCCTGAAATTCGAGCCCTTTCCCCGCCACGACCGCCGCCGCCGCCAGGCGCGTGAGCTTGTGTATATAGGGCTGGTGTTCGGCAATCTCGCCGGTATCCATGTCTTGTATGATCGGATCGGGAATGGGCCGCCTGTAGGGAATGCCGAGATATTCCGCGAGGCGGTTCGAATCCCGTAAATGGTAGGACCGGTAATGTTTTGGTGTGGTCTTGAAAAATTTCGGGTTTCTGATCGCTATCGGGTAGACGACGCGCAGATTCACCTCCAGATCATATCGCGCGCGCAGGGTGAGAACCCGGTCGAGCGCCAGATAGCAGAACGGGCTGCGCATGGACCAGTACAGATCGAATGAGAGTGTCATGGGTAAGAGTTTAACCTCGGCGCATATGCCATGACCATTGTTAACCGCATGCAACATAAGAAGACCCGCCTGATCGGGCGAGCCTCTTCCACTCTATGCGAGCGTATGATTTTTTCGCAGCCGCAGCCTAGGGTCCTGACTCTAAGCAGCGCGCTCAATGCGTGTCGCGCGCAGCTTGTTCACATTCATACCCGGCGGCGTCGTCGCCTGCTTGAATGCGTCGAGGTTGGTTGCGGCGGATGAAAGCGGATCGTCTGAGCGCCGCGATTGACCTTCGAAAAATGCACCATGCTCGAGCTTGAGCGCCTGATGGCAGATATCGCCTTCAACATGGGAATTGGATTCGAGAGTGACATGCAGCGCATTGACAGAACCCGAAATACGTCCGTGAACTGTCACTTCTTCAGCGACAATAGCACCTGTCACGCGTCCACGATCGCCAATGATTAGGTTAGAGCAGAAAACGTCTCCCTGCACATCGCCTTCGATCTGGACTTCCCCCTTGGAAATAATATTACCGGTAATGGTTAGGTCTTCAGCTATGATTGATGGCGCCATCGAGCCTGATCCTTCTGGTTTCAGCATGGGCATTATCCCCCGACAATGTCCTAAATCTCACGAGTACGACCCACGCAGGCGAATCGTTAAGTTCAGATTGTGTTAAGTGTGGTTAACGAAGTGTAAATGGCTGTCCCGCAACGGGATGTCACTGACGCGAAATTGTGCTGTCATGCGGGCCTGCCACGGTGTCAGGACTCTTTCACCATTGGCCGAACCTCCCCGCGCCAGGGTAGCGGGGAGCCTATGGTCAGGACCAATGAATGAGTTCTGACCTTGGCGATTCCATAAAAAAAGAATTGCTGTGGCGCGGGAGTTATCCCCACAGTTTTCCACAGAATCAGCTAACGGCGGGATACCTCACCAGTTGCTATGGCTGTGCGCGGCGCACGAAGCTATCATATGGCCAGCGG
>CAYOEI010000417.1:0-4201 GCA_964402825.1 uncultured Hyphomicrobiaceae bacterium | reverse complement strand
TGCGTTATCGGCTTCTTGTGGGCAATCGGTGTGATTGCTGAAATCCTGCTGTTTATGTATTCAGGCCGCGCGCTGGCGGCGGTTGGTACTGTGAATTTCATCTGGCTGGCTGCATTGGCGGCAATTATCCGCTGGACGATCATGGCATTTGATCCGCCCCTTTGGGCGCTGTTTCCGGTTCAAATACTGCACGGGCTGACTTTTGGCGCCGCGCATCTGGGCGCAGTTCATTTTATTTCAGAAGCCATCCCTGAAGAAATGTCGGGAACAGCCCAAGGTCTCTATGCTGCATTCGCGGCTGGAATCGCCATGGGAGCGGCAATCCTCGCGTCAGGGCCGCTTTACCAGGCTTTGGGTGGCCAGGCATATCTGGTAATGGCGGGCGTGGCCGTTATTTCACTGGCCGGGTCGGCCGGGCTTGCACTGTGGTGGCGGGGAGGGAAATTGATCACCTTCACAAGCTGAGATGACTTTCCTTTGACGTCAATTTCGGGCAAAAACACAACAGGATTATGGACGGGATCGCATGCTGAAACGGGATCAAGGCGTTATGCTGCCGACGCGGGTAACCGCGCCGGGCTATAAGGTCGAGTTGCGAGGCACGGCGTTTTGCCTTGTCGCGACGGGGTCATGGACAGTGCGCGAAGCGACGGCGCTTGATTCCGGTCTGAAACGCTTGCGTGTGCCCATACCGCCGACTCCGGATTTTACCGGACTGGTCGACGTTTCCGGCATCGAGCAACTCGATACCGCTGGCGCGTGGCTGCTGCAACGCACGGTGCGCATCTGGGAAGGCAAGGGCCTGCGCACCAACTATGCCGGCGCTACGGAGAGTTTTGAAATCCTGCTGGAAGAAGTGCGTCTGCGCTCGCAGGAGCAGCGCGTTGAGGCCGCGAAGGACTCATTGATGGTCCGCCTGGCCCAGAACTGGGCCACTGCGATGACTGCCCTTTCGCGCGAAGCCATCCTGATTACCGGATTTCTCGGACATCTGATGGCAACCATCATGCGCATGGTGGCTCAGCCCTGGCGCTTCCGCGTGACATCGTTCGTCCACCATCTGGATCATGCCGGTCTTCGCGCGGTTCCGATTGTTTCGCTGATTTGCTTGCTGATCGGGGCCGTGGTCATGCAGCAGGGCGTGATACAATTGAGGGCCTTTGGAGCGGAAACCTTCGCCGTCAATATGGTCGCCATCCTGTCTTTGCGAGAAGTTGGCGTCCTGCTTACGGCAATCATGGTGGCGGGCCGCTCGGGCTCTGCTTTCACGGCTGAAATAGGCTCGATGAAAATGCGCGAGGAAATCGACGCCATGCGAACGCTTGGCATCGATCCCATGGAGACGCTCGTCGCGCCGCGGGTGCTGGCGCTTATTGTGGTGCTGCCGCTGCTGACATTCCTGGGCGATATGATGTGTCTGATCGGCGGCGGGGTGATGGCCAGGATTATGCTTGGTATTGACACACCGGCCTATCTCGATGCGCTGCACGGCGCGGTAGAGCCGCGTCACTTTATGGCCGGCATGCTCAAGGCGCCCTTTGCCGCGCTGATTATCGGACTGGTGGGGTGCCTGGAGGGTATGAAGGTTTCCGGCAGCGCTGAATCGCTTGGGATTCATGTCACGAGCGCCGTGGTGAAAGCGATTTTCCTGGTGATTATCTTCGATGCGATATTCGCCATGTTCCTTTCGGCGATCGGGGTATGAGCATGGACGGTGAAGTCATGGTTCGACCGGATCTTGCTCCCATCATATCGGTGCAGGGCCTGGCCAAAAAATTCGGCGACCAGCAGATCTGGGATAACCTTGATCTCGATGTTTATCGCGGCGAAATTATCGGAATCGTCGGCGGCTCGGGGCAGGGCAAGTCCGTTCTCCTGCGCGTGATTACCGGGCTTGTGATGCCTGACAAGGGCAAGATCAGTGTGTTCGGGCGCAATGTGCTCGAACTCAACCGCGAAGAAAAAATCGATATGGAATCGCGCTGGGGTGTTTTGTTTCAGGATGGCGCGCTGTTCTCGGCGCTCACCGTGCTGCAAAACATCCAGGTACCGATGCGCGAGCATCTTGATTTGCCGCATTCCATCATGGACGATCTGGCGTATCTTAAGCTGGCGATGGTCGGGCTGCCATCTACGGCGGCTGACAAATTTCCCTCCGAACTCTCAGGTGGCATGCGCAAGCGCGCCGGTCTCGCGCGGGCCTTGTCGCTCGATCCTGAAATTGTCTTTCTTGATGAACCGACTGCCGGGCTTGATCCTATCGGTGCATCGGCATTTGACCATCTCATCAAAAAATTGTCGCAGACGCTGGACCTGACCGTCTATATGGTGACCCACGATCTCGACACCATCTTTACTGTATGCGACAGAGTTGCGGTGCTTGCTGACAAGAAAATCGTTAGAACTGGAACGCCCGAAGAATTGCGCTCACGGCCACTGCATCCCTGGATTGAGGAATATTTCTGCGGTGAGCGTGCGCGCGCTGCTCAGGCTTAAGTAAGGGCACAGGCCCTCAGGATTAAAAAAAGGTATGGAAACCAAAGCCAATCATCTGGTTATCGGCGCGTTTGTGCTGGCGGTCCTCGCCGGCGGATTCGGGTTCGTCTATTGGATGCAGAATTTTGGAACCGGCTCTGCCGCCAAGCGCTACACCATCATTTTCCAGGGCGGCGTGAGCGGATTGAGCACCGCCAGCAAGGTGCTGTTCAACGGCATTCGGGTGGGCCAGGTGCAGCGCATGCATCTTGACCCCGCAGATTCCCGCCTGGTGCGAGTGGAGGTCTCGGTCGCCGGGGTGACGCCGGTCCGGACCAATTCAAGAGCGCGCATCGAATCGCAGGGGCTGACTGGAGGCTCCGCAATTCAATTGACCCCGGGCACGCCCGATGCGCCTTTGCTGGTGGCCAAAAACGAAGAAGAAATTCCCGTCATCAAGGCCGACCGGGCCAGCAGCAAATCCCTGTTCGACGCTGCCCCGGAGGTCATGGGTAATGCCAATGCGCTGCTCGTGCGCCTGAACGATATGATCGCCGATAATCAGGACTCAATCCGCAACACGATCACCAATATCGAATCGTTCTCGAACATGCTCGATCAGCGTAAGGGTGACATTGATTCCATCATCCGCGACGCCAAGTCCCTGACCGACCAGATCAGGCGCGTGGCGGACAAGATTGAATCATCTGTAGACAATTTTTCGAAATACATGACCGATGATGGCGAGTCTTTCCTTGCTCAGGCTCAGGAAGCGGCTCAGGCTTTCCGGGATTTGGCTGAAAAACTGGATAAATCCTTTGGTGACAGCGCCGATGGGATGACGCGTTTTGCCAAGGATGGTCTGAAGGAATTTGAGCTATTCATGCGTGACGGGCGGCGTGCCGCGCGTTCACTGGATCGGGTTTTGGAGAAAATTGAGAAAAATCCGCAAAGTTTTTTGTTTGGCGGATCAACAATCCCGGAATACACTCCAAATCAGTAAAGACATCTGGACCAAATTGGTCTAATTTATGTCGGGTACTATTTTTGGGAATTTAACGGGGGAGCGCGCATTCCATGGGATCGCGGCCGTTTATAACCGCAACGACAGTTGCGCTATCAGGTATTTTACTGGGCGGTTGCCTTGGAAGCAAGGTATCCCAGGTTGCTACCTATGATCTCGTCGCCCCGAAGGTGTCTACTCTTACGGCCCCTCGAGCCGCCAAGTTTCAGCTTGTCATCAATGAGCCCGGCGCTGTTCGCTCGCTTGAGAATGACCGCATTATGGTGAGAGACGGGGCCAGGGTTGCTTACTACAAAGGCGCAGCCTGGACTGACCGCCTGCCGCGGCTCATGCAGGCGCGCATGGTTGAAGCTTTCCAGAATACAGGGCTCGTTCAGGCGGTCGGATCGCGCAGTGATCGCCTCAATGCCGACTTTGAGCTTTCCACACAGGTTCAGGCGTTCCAGGTCGAGATCAATCAAGGTTCGGCCGATGCCTATGCGAGCCTCTATGTGAAGGTGATCGACGGCGACAATGGCCGCATGGTTGCTTCTCGCGGCTTTGAAGCCCGGGTGAGTACGAGCCCTAAGGATGTGGACCAGATGGTTGTCTCGCTCAATCAGGCATTCGATCAAGTGCTTCGCGAAATTGTGCCTTGGGTCGCCAAGCGCAAGCGCTAAGCCTCTCTTATCACCTGACAATCAGCACTGTTACAAGCTTGTG
>CAYOEI010000416.1:0-3966 GCA_964402825.1 uncultured Hyphomicrobiaceae bacterium | reverse complement strand
GTTTGGTCGAGCCATCTCATAATCTCCTTAATAACATAGACCGTTCTGTATATAATCCATTGGATATTTGGCTGTATTATACTTTAGTTCCATTGTGAATTAGACCGATCGTTCTATCTGTTAATTTATCGACTGCCGGTGTCATTCCCCCCCCCTGCAGCCACGAATGAAGCCGTGAACAGATGAAAAACGTTAAAAAAGGAGACTGAAAAGATGCCCCGCATAACAGCCGTTGATCCAAAACAAGCCACAGGCAAAGCCAAGGAATTGCTGGACGGAGTACAAGCCGCCATTGGTGCGACACCAAACCTTTTGCGCACCCTGGCGCAGTCACCAGCAGCCCTCGAAGGATATTTGGGGCTGTCACAGACGCTCTCTTCTGGTGTGCTTTCAGCTGCCCTTCGAGAGCAAATTGCACTCACAGTGGCGGGCGCCAACCATTGCGACTATTGCGCATCCGCCCACACGCTCCTGGGAAGAAATGCAGGTGTTTCAGAAGACGAACTCACCTCAAACCTGGAAGGCCGTTCCGCTGACCCGCATACGCAAGCGGTTCTTAATCTGACTCAGGCCATCGTCGAAAAGCGCGGTTTCATATCCGATCAGGAGCTCGGCACTGCACGCACTGCCGGCGTAAGTGACACCGAAATCACAGAAGTGGTCGCTGCAGTCGCGCAGAACATCTTCACCAACTACTTCAATCACGTCGCCCAGACAGAGATTGATTTCCCCCATGTTTCGGCCGGTGAAACCGAAGCAGCTGCACGAGCCGCATAGCTGGCAAGAGGGGGCATGGAGCAGACCATCCGCGCTTCATGCCCTCGTAGCCACAAGCATAAGGATTTAGAACCATGTCACGTGAGAACACCAGCCTCAGAGGTTTCAAAAAAATTGCTGCGGCGATGAGCGTCGGCATCACACTTGCCCTCGCCGCGAACACCATCCCCGCGCACCAAGCTCTCAGTGCGCCGGCGCAAAGCGCCCAAACCCAGCACAGAAGCGTGAAGGTCAACGGCCTCGATATTTTCTATCGCGAGGCAGGCCCGAAGAACGCACCAGTCATACTGCTGCTGCATGGATTCCCGACGTCGTCACAGATGTTCCGCAACCTCATCCCTGCGCTCGCCGACCGCTATCATGTGATTGCGCCTGACTATCCAGGTTTCGGGAACTCCTCCATGCCGGCGGTCGATAAATTTGACTACAGCTTCGACAATCTGGCCAGCGTCATTGAGAGCTTTACCGAGAAACTGAAACTCAACCGCTACAGCCTCTATGTCATGGACTATGGCGCGCCCGTGGGTTTTCGCCTGGCCGCAAAACACCCTGAGCGGGTGCAATCACTGATCGTGCAAAACGGCAATGCCTATGAGGAGGGCCTGCGCGATTTCTGGAAGCCGTTCCGGGCCTACTGGAAGGACCGCAATACTGAGACCGCCAAGCCACTGGAGGGTTTCCTGAACATTGGCGTCACCAAATGGCAATACACCCATGGAACGCGCAACCCGGACGCCATCTCGCCGGACGCATGGACCGTGGACCAATATTTCCTCGACCGCCCCGGCAACAAGGAAATCCAGCTTCAGCTGTTCTACGATTATGGCTCGAACCCGCCGCTATATCCTCAGTGGCAGGCTTATTTCCGCAAGCACCAGCCGCCGACGCTGTTGGTTTGGGGCAAGAACGACAAGATTTTCCCGGCCGAAGGAGCGCACCCCTACAAGCGCGATCTGAAGAATATCGAGTTCCACTTGCTTGATACAGGCCACTTCGCTCTGGAAGAAGATGGCGGCGTCATTGCCCGCCTGATCCGGAAATTTTTAGGGAAAAATGTTCCCTGATCACATGATTGAAACCACCTCATTGAATATATGGGGTGGTCTCACCCAGTGGGTTCATGCTTGTTTATACTCAATAAAACGCTGCTTCAGGAGCATGTTATGAATGATTTTGTCAGCGATATTGCCTTCACCCCATCGGTCAAAACCGAGCAGGAAAAGCGCGGCTCGCGAGACGGCTACCTCAAGATGGTCGCGAAACGGGACTGGCGGGACACGGTTAGCGATGATTTGAAAACCTTCATCGCCGAGCGCGACAGTTTTTACCTCGCCACATCCAGCAAGGACGGCCAGCCCTATATCCAGCATCGTGGAGGTCCGAAAGGATTCCTGAGGGTCCTGGATGAGAACACCCTCGCCTTCGCCGATTACAGCGGCAACAAGCAATATATATCGGTGGGCAATCTGGCTGAAAATGACCGCGCCCATATTTTCCTGATGGATTACGCCAACCGCCGCCGGATAAAAATCTGGGGCACGGCCAAGATCGTCGAGGACGATGCGGAACTGCTGGCAAGGCTGATGCCTGACGGTTACAAGGCGAGGCCTGAACGCGTGTTCGTCTTCACCATCACGGCGTGGGACGTGAATTGCCCGCAGCATATCGTACCGCGCTATGACGAAGAGCTGGTGCGCCAGGTAACGGACAAACTCACCAGACGCGTCGCCGAGCTGGAAGCGGAGAACGAACGGTTGTCACAACAGCTGAATGGATAAAAAAGGGATCTCATGGTTCTCAGGGTCATGGACCCTAGGTCAAGTTCCCGCAGAATCTCTGGATACGCTGGCAGGCATCTTCCAGAACGTCGGTTGATGTCGCGTAGGACACGCGGAAGAAAGGCGACAGCCCGAACGCTTCGCCATGAACGACCGAAACCCCCTCCTCTTCCAGAAGCGCCGTCACGAAAGCTTCGTCATTTTCTATTTTCGTGCCTTTGGGCGTCGTCTTGCCAATGCATCCCGCGACAGATGGGTAAACATAAAAGGCGCCTTCCGGCGTCGGGCATACAATACCCTTCGCCTGGTTCAGCATTGAGCAAACCAGATCACGGCGTTGCTTGAACACTTCGGCCCGCTCCGCGAGAAAATCCTGCGGACCATCAAGCGCCTCGACCGCCGCCCACTGGCTCACCGAGCACGGATTAGACGTCGATTGCGACTGCAGCTTGCGCATGGCGGAAATGATGACATCGGGTCCCGCCGCATAGCCAATGCGCCATCCGGTCATGGAATAGGCTTTCGACACCCCGTTCATTGTCAGTGTGCGGTCATAGAGTTTCGGCTCGACCTGCGCCGGGGTGGCGAATTTGAAATCGTCATAAACGAGATGCTCATACATATCGTCGGTCAGTATCCAGACATGATCATGGCGCAGCAGCACATCGGTCAGCTTTTTAAGATCGTCATGGCTGTAGGCGGCGCCGGACGGGTTTGATGGCGAGTTGAAAATGAACCATTTGGTCTTCGGCGTGATGGCCGCTTCGAGCGCCTCGGGGCTTACCTTAAAATTTCCCTCGATCGTGGTCTCCACGAACACTGGCGTGCCGCCGCCAAGCATCACGATGTCGGGATAGCTGACCCAATAAGGCGCGGGAATAACCACCTCATCGCCAGGGTTGATCGTGCCGACAAGGGCGTTGTACAGCACCTGCTTGCCGCCTGACGCGACACTTACCTGCGAGGGTTTATACTCCAGCCCGTTCTCGCGCTTCAGCTTGTTGGCGATGGCTAGTTTCAACTCCGGAATACCGTCAACGGCGGTATATTTGGTCTTGCCTTCATTGATGGCTTTTATACCCGCCTGCTTGATATTATCGGGCGTGTCAAAATCAGGCTCACCGGCGCCGAGGCCAATGACGTCCTTGCCCGCTGCCTTGAGTTCCATCGCCTTGTTGGATACGGCGATTGTGGGTGAAGGTCTGACACGTTGGAGCGTATCGGAAACGAAGCCCATGATAACCTCTTATGTGCTGAAAGTTGATATCGCGGATGCCTGCACGGACAAGCGTTCGCAAACTAGGCCCGCGAGCTGTTTCCCGCAAGGTTATTTGGCGCCGCATGTGAGCTTGAGGATAGAGTTTTGCCGCTGCGGGGTTTATTTCGCTCACGGCTTCGCGGGGTTTATATC
>CAYOEI010000415.1:0-3261 GCA_964402825.1 uncultured Hyphomicrobiaceae bacterium | reverse complement strand
TTTTGAGATGGGAGAGGGACGATAGAGATATTTATGAGAAGGGGAATCGCCGCGCAGATAACAGTACCTTTTGGGATGAAGAGGTAGACGATTGGATTGAAAAAATTGATGTCATGAACTCATTGCTGGGTGCGGTTGATGCCAACGATTTCCAAACTCTATATTCTGGCCTGACAGGATCGATACAGGTTGAGCTAGACCCGCGCATCCCTGACCGGAATCAATTAGAGGCGGCTCTGAGCCAAGGCCTACCTCCCCCAATCGACCTTACATTGAGGCCAGAATCTCTTGTCGTCGGGATGCGGTTGCAGTTTGCATTGCATTACTCGGAGCCAATAGGCGAGCTTCGTAAATGTGGGCAATGCAGTAAATGGTTTTACGTAGGGCCGGGCACCGGGCATAGATCAAACGCCAAATATTGTTCGCAGCAATGCTATGGACGCGCAAAACATGAGCGCCACAAGAAACGGAAAGCGGGTGCGCAAACCCCAACCACCAAAGGCGCAAGGAGGAAGAAATGAGCGAAGGCCACATCCGCCAGCGCGGCCCAGGAAGCTGGGAACTCAAATATGACATCGGACGCGATGCTGTTACCGGGCAACGCATTATCAAATATGTGACTGTGCGGGGAACTAAGCGCGACGCTCAACGCGAACTCAGGGCACGACTGAACGCCGTTGATAAAGGTGTCCATGCTGACGCGGGCAAAATGACAGTCGGAGATTGGTTGGCTCAGTGGCTCGCAGAAACAGCGCACACAGTTTCCCCGACCACCCATGAGGGTTATGCGTTAATCGTCAGCAAGCACCTCTCCCCTGCCCTCGGCACAATCCGGCTGGCGAAGCTGACGCCGATGCACATACAGGCATATTACACGCGGGCGCTTGAATCTGGACGACGGGATCGCAAGGGCGGGCTGTCACCACAGACCGTGCGCCACCATGACCGTGTTCTCAATGTCTCATTGAAGCGCGCCCGTGCGCTGCGGCTAATAGCTACCAATCCGGTGGAAGATGTGACTTGCCCGAAAGTCGAGCGCAAAGAAATTGAAGTTCTCGACGATGATGAAGCTCTAAGGCTTATCACCGCCGTCCGTCCAACGCGGCTTTACGTTCCCATTTTTCTGGCACTTGCCACAGGTCTACGCCGAGGTGAATTGTTGGGCCTTCGTTGGTCTGATGTAAATCTTGATGGCGCTGAATTGACGGTCAGACAATCGCTTGAGCAAACCAAGGCGGGCCTCCGACTTAAGGCACCAAAGACAAAGGCAGGCAGGCGAAAAATTGCCTTGTCAGGAATAGTCGTTGACGTTCTGAGGCAACATAAAATCTCTTGCTTGCAAGAGCGTGTCGCCCTCGGACTTGGCAAAAATCCCAAGGCCCTTGTGTTTGGAAGGCCCGACAATGGCGAAGCGCAAAGCCCGCGCGATTTCTCAAAAGCTTTCTCCCGGATTGCGGCTAGGGCCCGACTCGGACACATCACACTGCATGGACTTCGTCATACGCACATCACCAACCTTCTGCGCGAAGGCGTTCATCCGAAGATAGCAAGCGAGCGGGCTGGCCATTCAAGCATAAGCGTGACACTGGACATCTACAGCCACGCCGTCCCCGGCTTGCAGGAGGACGCCGCTGCCCGTATAGACGGGTCTCTGGCCAAGCTTCTGGAACATTAGGGCGACATTTCTGGAAAGTTAGGGTGGCAAATGGGTGGCAAATCCAGTTTTCCGGTAATGCCATGTTTAGAAAAACCTAGTAATTTCAAAGACGGATGGGTGGCCGAGTGGTTGAAGGCACCGGTCTTGAAAACCGGCAGGCGTGCAAGCGTCTCGGGGGTTCGAATCCCTCCCCATCCGCCACTTATTCTTATAAGTATCTGAAATAATTATATATTTATTCATTCCCATAAATTCATCCCACAAATTATCCAACATTCCAAATCGGAAATCGGTTTTTTTAACACCTCTACCCAAGCGTTATGAATCCAAGCCAAATTCGTTGATTTCCGTACTTCTCTCGAAAATAGACGTGCTGGAGCGTGGCATGGAAGCTGCCAGCGACAAGGGAGAATGACTCAATCAATCAGCATTTAAACATTTGAAAAAGACTGACCAAATCGCGGCCATGGGTTATAGACATATCCATGCGATGGTGGCTTACGTTCAACGCGCACAGCAAAATGTGCGCGATCTTAATCCTGCTGATTACATTCACGCCGCTATTCGCTCAGCAGGTAGCTGACCCCGATTACAAGCCACAGGTTGATCGTCCGGCATATGCAAAGGGCGAGGGACCGATGGTGCTGATCGACGAAGCGCACCACAATTTTCATACCGCGGACGGACGATATAAACCATTCGCCGACCTACTCCGCCGTGATGGCTATCGGGTTATCGGTTCCAGAGCCAAATTTACTCGAGAATCGCTGGAAAATGCCCGGATTCTGGTCATCGCTAACGCCCTGTCCGAGAAGAATTTGAGCCGACGGGTTCTACCCACTTTTTCGGCCTTCACACCGGAAGAGATCGCGGCTGTTCGGACCTGGGTAGAAGACGGCGGTTCATTGCTGCTTATTGCCGATCATATGTCATGGGCTGGTGCCGCGGCAAAACTCGGGGCGGCATTTGGCTTCCTGTTTGCCGATGGCTTCGCTATCAAGGTGGATGGTTCCGGCACGATGCAATTTCGCACAGAGGATGGTTCGCTGCGGGATCACTCGATAGTGCGTGGTCGCGATTCACGAGAATCAATTGACTTCGTTATGACCTTTACCGGCCAGGCGTTTCGGGTTCGCCGCGGGGTTGATGCGCAGCCTCTGATGATTTTCGGTGATCGCGCTTTGTTGCTAATGCCAACTGAGGCGTGGCGGTTTTCTAAACAGACGCCCCGCATGTCCGCGTCCGGCATGTTTCAAGGTGCAACGCTACAATACGGATCTGGCCGTGTTGCTGTTTTCGGCGAAGCTGCAATGTTCACAGCTCAGATATCCACAAAAAAGAAACCGATGGGCATGAACCATCCGGCCGCGAAGTACAACGCCCAGTTCCTACTAAATATAATGCACTGGTTTTCGGGTCTGTTGTAATCGCTGGATCGTGTAAACACCCGCTCTGACACTAGCTCACATACCCATAAACAGGATTCCCAAACGCGCTGATTTGTGATTCAAACTTCTCAACCAAGGAGGTTTGATATGGCTCGCTTTGATTTGACGGATTTCGAGTGGTCTGTGATCCAACCCTTATTGCCGAACAAGCCGCGC
>CAYOEI010000414.1:0-6377 GCA_964402825.1 uncultured Hyphomicrobiaceae bacterium | reverse complement strand
GAGAATTGCTTGAAGGTTCATTATATCTAGAACCAATTCTGAAGAAATCATCTAAATAATAAAAAGATTATTTAAACTATTGTATTGACGCTTTTAGAGACGAAGCAAAATATGATGCAGCAATAAAAGAAGCCATTAGCGCAGAACTTCATGATTTATTTGTTAAATACCCAGAAACCTGGATCCCAAATTCACGATGTCGATAGCCTGGTTGCTGAGAATCCGGCAAATGCGATGGGCCCTGATGACATATTCGGGGAATGCGAAGCGCTGACGCGCAGCCCGCGGGCCAATACTCATTTTGCCGGTGATGACGGTACCCTGGTGTTGGAAATGAGATGGCCAGGGGCGCGCGAAATCCGGCATTGGTCGGATAGTTTTCGCAACCGCATCGACGCGCTTTATCGGGAGCGGAGCCTGTGGACGGGCCTGCGCAACTGCGCTCTCTTTGAACATCTCAGCGACAGGACCGTTAGGCATATCTCCGACCATTGCCTGTTCGAGACCTATGGGACATTCGGCAATAAATAGTTTTTTTTGCGGCAGCTCTTAGAGGGAGAGTGGCCAAGCGGGAATGACTCTAATGCAGACTTACTGGACTATGAACCGAGGAGAGTACTCATGATGAACAAAACCGTAGTTTTCGCCGCATTGAGCGGAGCATTGCTTTTCGTTGCAACCACCGCAATTCCCGCGAGCGCGGCCATCCAGTGCGAGGGCGGCAACCAGTGGAATTCAGCCGCGGGCGGATGGATTCCCTCGCCCTATTGTGAAGACAACCTCGTTGCCGCGGTGGCCCGTGCGAATGGCATGAGATGGTCAAACGCCGCCGTGCGCCAGAACCCCAGCATCAAGGCGGAAGCCTGCCGTTTTGCAGGATCTGATATCCGCATTACCGATATTTGCGCCGGCCATCTGCCAGGAGACAATGGCTATAACAGGAGATAGCGGGCACTGAACATATGTGTCTTTGAGTGTTAGCTTTATCTCGCTCATAAAAAAGGAGCCAGCGTCATGCCGGCTCCTTTTTTTTGCTTCAAAAGTCTTATCAGCTCTAAATCAGGCTCAAACCCCGAAAGCTTGCATGACCATCCTTGCCCACGATGATGTGGTCATGGATCGTGATGCCAAGATTTGTTGCTGATTCCACGATCTGCTTGGTCATCTCAATGTCGGCGCGAGAGGGCGTGGGGTCGCCCGAGGGGTGATTGTGCACCAGAATAATAGCGGTGGCTGAAAGCTCAAGCGCCCGCTTGATGATCTCCCGGACATAGACCGGCGTGTGATCGACGGTGCCCTCCTGCTGCACTTCATCGGCGATGATGCGGTTGCGCTTGTCTAGAAACAGAACGCGGAATTGCTCTATGGATTGAAACGCCATGGCCGCGCGGCAATAATCCAGAACCGCCGACCAGGAATCGAGTACGGGCCGGTCCATGACCTGGCCTTTCATCAATCGCAGGGCTGCGCAGCGGATGAGTTTCAACTCCGTAATCACCGCCTCGCCAACGCCATCCACCTCGTTGAGGAGTTCATCGGGTGCATTGATGACCTCGGGGAAGGAACCGAATTTGGCAATCAGATCCTTGGCGATGGGCTTGGTGTCCCTGCGCTGAAGCGCGCGGAACATGACCAGCTCAAGCAGTTCATAGTCGGGGAGGGCGTCGGGACCACTGTCACGGAATCGCTGGCGAAGCCTGTCACGGTGCCCGAGATATTGCGGTTTTCCAGCATCCTTGAAACCCATTTGGGGAGGTTTATCCGATTTCATAGGGCGGCTGGTGGAGGTCTGCGGGGGAATCTGTAAAGACATCCACTCCTGTCTCGGTCACGCCGACGGTATGCTCGAACTGTGCCGATAAGGAGCGGTCGCGCGTTACGGCGGTCCAGCCGTCGGATTTTATTTTCACCTGCGGTTTGCCAAGATTTATCATTGGTTCAATCGTGAAAATCATGCCGGGTTTCATCTCGACGCCTTCGCCGGGCCGGCCGTAGTGCAGAATGTTGGGCCGGTCATGAAACACCTGGCCGACGCCATGACCGCAAAAATCCCGCACCACCGAGCAGCGCTCCGATTCCGCGTAGCTCTGGATGGCGGCGCCAATGTCGCCAATATGCTTGCCCGGGATCACCGCCGCGACGCCGCGTATCAGCGATCCATATGTGATGGCGATAAGCCGCTCCGAGGCCCGTGATATCTTGCCGATCGGATACATACGGCTGGAATCACCGTGCCAGCCATCAAGGATCAATGTCACATCGACATTCAGGATATCGCCTTCCTTGAGCACCCTGTGACCTGGAATACCGTGACAAACCACATGATTGAGGGACGTGCAGATGGATTTGGTGAAGCCGCGGTAATTCAGCGGCGCGGGTATCGCGGCGTGGTCCTTCGCATATTCGGCAACGAAATCGTCCAAAGCCTGCGTTGTCACGCCGGGTTTGATTTCATCGACCAGCAAATCCAGCGCGCGCGCCGTCAGTTGCCCGGCGCGGCGCATGCCTTCAAATGCTTCAGGCCCGTGTAGCTTGATCCTGTTGTCCGGCCTGCCGGTACGGGCAAGTTCGAGGTTGGACATGAGGGTCCACCTCCTCTCATGCGGTTTCAAGTATCGAGATTTAAGGGGAATTCTCTTTTTTCGCAACCGGTGCCCATCATGCGAACGTAAATATTTGTAATTTCAACCGGCAAAAGGGATCCTGTGCGTAACTTCAATTCCCTCAGGGGATAGCTCGCACATATAGACGATCGCCTCCACACCGGCGCGTGCCGCTTCATCGAAAGCCTCGCCATAGGCGGGGTCAATGTCGCGTGCGAGCGAAAATTCTTTCGCATCCGGGCGCTGTATCAGATAGACCATCACCGCCCGATGACCCTCAGCCACCATATTGGACAGCTCAAGAAGATGCTTTTTGCCACGGGCCGTCACCGAATCGGGGAACTCGGCAAGTCCTGGTTTGCGCATTAAGTGCACATTTTTTATCTCAACATAACAACGTGATAGATCAGTTTTCTCCAGCAATATATCGATCCGGCTGTTGACCCCGTATTTTACCTCTCGCCGCAGCGCCGGGTATCCGGATAACTCGCTGATCGCGCCTGATGAAACGGCTTCGGCGACAAGCGCGTTGGGGTGGCTGGTATTGATGCCGACGAGTGCTGCTCCTTCGCCCAAATCGACTTCGAGAAGCTCCCATGAGAATTTGAGCTTGCGCTTCGGGTTGTCATTCTGCGACAGCCAGACCCGTGATCCAGGTTCCGACAGGCCGAGCATGGAGCCAGGATTAGCGCAATGGGCGGTGATTTCCTCGCCGCTATCGAGTTTCACATCGGCGAGGAAGCGTTTATAGCGTTTTATGAGTTTTCCGCGTATGAGCGGGGTGGGAAATCGCATGGGGTTGGAATCCTGACCCCCAAGACCTTATGGAGCAAAGGCAATTGCCGCAAGCTGGGTGTGAAGGGCCGGAAGAGGGTCAGGATATTGTGACGGCGGCGCTGCTCGTCATTGGCGATGAAATCCTGTCTGGGCGGACCAAGGATCAGAATATCGGGTATATCGCCGACTATATGACGGCGATCGGCATCCGCTTGCGCGAGGTGCGCATTGTTGCGGATGTTGAAGATGAGATTATCGCCGCGATAAACATTTTGCGGGCGGCCTATGATTACGTGTTCACCACTGGCGGGATTGGCCCCACCCATGATGATATTACTGCCGATTGCGTGGCGCGCGCTTTCGGCGTCTCCATTGATATCGATGAGCGCGCCGTCAATATGATGCGTGAGCGTTACTCCGAGGAGACCTTGACGCCAACCCGGCTGCGCATGGCGCGCATCCCTGATGGCGCTGAGCTCATACAGAATTCCGTATCAAAGGCGCCGGGCTTCATGATCGAAAATGTGATTGTCATGGCCGGGGTGCCGCGCATCATGCAGGTGATGCTTGATGATGTCGCGCCGCGCCTGAAAACGGGCCGGAAGCTGTTGACCCGGACCGTGCAGGTCAGGCGGCCTGAAGGCGATGTGGCGCCGGGGCTGGGGCGTGTTCAAAATGAGAATCGCGACGTTCAGATGGGCAGCTATCCTTTCTTCCATAAGAACAAGCTTGGGACCAATCTGGTTTTGCGCTCATCCGATGCGCGGAAACTGGAAGACGCGCTCAAATCTCTCTGGCGCATGCTGGATGAAGAAGGCTTCACGCAATATGCGGACGAAGTTGACTCATCTCAATCCGCGAACTGAGATTGGGGGATACGATAATTTTCCCCTGTCACGCAGAAGGCCTGAACGCCTGGGATCAGGTGAGTTGCTATTGCGAGCGGGCGCTCAACCCTGATCTTTGGGCCGAACCCATCAACGCCGCGACCAATCTGGCGTTTGTGATCGCGGCTCTGTTTGCCTACACCGATTTGCGCGCAACGGGGCCGCAGCGCAGTACGCTGTCACAGCGCGGCACGCGGGAAATCATTGTCCTGATTTGCCTTCTCATGGCGGTGGGTGCGGGCAGTTTTCTGTTCCACACCTTTGCGACGGGGTGGGCGCGGCTGGCGGATGTAACCCCGATCTCGGCGTTCATGATCGTTTACATAGTGATTGCTCTGCGCCGGTTGCTGGGGGTGAGTTTGCTGAGTGCGCTCGCCGTATCCGGGCTCGTGGTTGGTGTATCTGTTTCCATGTACCTGTGTGGCGGGCTGCTTCCGGCGGGCCTGTGCACGATACTCAACACATCCTTCAGCGGGTCGTTGGCCTATGTGCCGGCCCTGATCGCATTGATGGTTGTCGGCGTCATATTGCACTTGCGCAAACACCGCGCGACCGACTGGGTGCTTTCGGCTCTGTGCGTGTTTTTTGTTTCGCTGATATTCCGCACCCTCGACGGCTGGCCCAATGGCCAGGCCATCGGGTGCATGGTGCGGGAGATGGGCGAGCAGACGATTCTCATCGGCACCCATTCAATGTGGCACATTCTCAATGCCGTCACGCTCTATCTGCTGCTGCGCGCTTTGATTGAAAACCTGCCCGGCTCAAAGGCCGCCTGACCCCTTCAGCTGTTTTTCTTTGAACCTTTTCGCCCCCTCGCGCGACCAATGGAGTGAGCGGCGGATTCTGTGCTGTCCGCGGTTCATTGTGATGTTGATGCGTGAGGTTAAGCTTTGGAAAATATTGCAAAAATTACTTTTATAATTTCAGTTGCCGCCTTTGTCGCGGCGAGCGCCACGGTTGCTGCGGTCAGCGGCGCGGTGCGCATTTCCGCGCCTGTAAAAAGCTCATTTGCACCCCTTGAGAATGAAAAGCTCTATCGAATTGCGAATAGCATCAACCGGTCGGCTCCAGCCATGTTATTGCCGAAAGCATTGGACAAGGCGGCGGCGGATGAAAGCAAGCGCCGCGCTGCCGATACGGCAGCCCGCAAGGCCGCACTGGCCGCCATGCAAAGAGGTGTGATCCGTTTGCGGTAGGGTGGTGTTGGTTGGTGGAAGATATAGCAGTTCAGCCGTATTGAGATTATTTTTATCCGCATCATTCCCGTCCCCCCCCATCGTCATTCCAGCCCCTCCATCGTCATTCCCGCGAAGGCGGGAACCCATTAGAGTGGTTGCCATGGACAAAAGCCCCTGCGTTTACATGCTCGCGAGTGGCCGCAACGGAACGCTTTATATTGGCGTGACAAGCAATCTCCCGCAGCGCATCGCACAGCATAAAGCGGGGGAGATTGATGGATTTGCGAAGAAATACGGCGTGAATATTCTTGTCTGGTACGAGCCGCACGAAACCATGGAAAGCGCAATTGTCCGCGAAAAGCGGATGAAAAAATGGAACCGCGCCTGGAAAATCCGTCAGATCATGGGCAGCAACCCCGAGTGGCTGGATCTCACCAAAGAAGTCTGCTGAGAGTCACATTTGGGTTCCCGCCCCTCCATCGTCATTCCCGCGAAGGCGGGAACCCAACGGAAGGTTGCTACGAATATGATCCCCAGCGTTTACGGGACGCGAGTTGCGGGACCTCACTGAAGAAGTTTGCTGAGAGTCACAAATGGGTTCCCGCCTTCGCGGGAATGACGAGAGGGGAGACGGGAATGACGAAGAAGGGGTAACAAATGCCACCCCTTCATACGGCTTAAAGTAAGCTAGCCCCTTTTGAGCGATTATTTTTCCCTGGCAGGGCGCTTTCTATTTTTGCTAAGCGGCTGCATTAGTTCATGATTCGTTTCTCTTTAAGGTTTGAGAAGGAGCATGACTCCCTCTCGGTTTCTGTTTTCTGGCTGTGATGCTTTCCTAACTACACCCGCTCGTTCCCCCGCAGGTGTCGCACTTCAAACACGTTCCGTTGCGCACCAGGGTGAAGTTTCCGCATTCACCGCACGCCCCCCCC
>CAYOEI010000413.1:0-2832 GCA_964402825.1 uncultured Hyphomicrobiaceae bacterium | reverse complement strand
CGGGTTGATCATCGCTATTTTCATGCATATGGCATGGGAACGGCTGGCGCTGATCTATGCGATTTGCCTCCCGCCCATCCTGGTGCTGATATTTGTCGCACTGATGTCATTTGAATCGAGCTACACCTTTGCCTCGCGGGGAGTCTACTTCGCGCTAGGCTCTTAGCAGCGGTTCACATAAAAAACCCGGCTGCCAGAGTGATGCTCTGACGGCCGGGTTTTTTCATTGCAATTTCTTGGCTAACCGGCATGCCCGGCGAAAACCGCACAGCGGGCATGTCCTCCGTATGGAAGGCTACTCCGCTTTCTTGGAAAATGTCTTGATATAGGCAATGGCGTTTGCGCGGTCGTCTTCCTTTTTCAATCCGGGAAATGCCATCTTCCCCTTGGGGACGAGTTTTTTCGGTTTTGTCAGATATTCGTCGAGCTTCTCAACGCTCCACATAAGTCCGCCTTCGCCAGCGGCCACCATCGCCTTGGAGTATTTGAACCCCTCCTGAGAGCCGGCCTTGGCGTCGACGATATTGTTAAGCGGCGGTCCGATCCTTTTCTTGGCGCCTTCACCTATCATGTGGCAAACTTTGCATTTCTTGAATACCTTTTCGCCTTTGGCTGGATCACCTTCCGCCTGAGCAGCGGTGGCGAAGGTTGCTAGGGCAAGGGTGGCGACTGCAATTTTGAGTGTTTTTTTCATGCTCGATAAATCCTTGATAGGGCTTACAAATTGATCTCACGTCGAAGGTCAGCGGCGACCTATTTCTCCGCATGCCCCACAGCTCTCATGATGGCCGCGCGACTTGATCGAGGCAAGAGGAATCCGTCAAATCTATATCTCATTAGGGGGAAAAGCGGCTATACTATTAATGTATAGCAAGCGATCATACGCGCCTTAGTTCTGAACAGCGTATAAGGCGCAGGAGCCTGACCGCAAAATACGAAAAATAACCTGAAAATAGGGAATGCAGCAATGTCGGATGATGACTTCAATATTGATACCGTGTTCAAGGTTGCGATGATAATTGGGGTGATCGTCGTCGTTTCCGGTCTTGCAGGCTTGCTCCAGCTTCTGTAAGCACGCCACCCCGACCTGACCCTCATGCGGGTAAGTCATGGTTGATGCCGCACCGCTTCTACTGGCTGAAATCGACGGGCACATTGCCTGGGCGACCATCAACCGGCCTGAAAAGCGCAATGCGATGACCCTGGCCATGTGGTGCGATCTCGGCGACCTTCTGGAAGTCTGGGCAAAGAACCCCGAGGTGCGCGTGCTGGTTCTGACCGGTGCAGGCGACAAGAGCTTTTGCGCCGGCAATGATATCTCCGAGTTTGCGCAACTGCGCGCCACGCCGCGGCAACGGGCAAGCTATGATGCGGTCACGAAACGCACCTATGACGCCTTGCGCACTTTTCCCAAGCCGACAATCGCCAAAATCAGGGGATTTTGTATTGGCGGCGGGCTAGAACTTTCGCAGCTGTGCGACCTTCAGATCGCCGCGGACACTTGCGAGTTTGCGGTTACGCCGGCAAGGCTTGGCATTGGCTACAAGCTCGATGACATCGCGCTCCTGACGTCTAGTATCTCGGCCAAGCATGTGAAAGAATTGCTGTTCACCGCGGGCCGTTTTCCCAGCGCTGATGCACTGCGCTGGGGGCTGATCAACCGGGCCGTCAGCCAAAGCTCTCTCGATGAAGCCGTCAAAAAGCTCGCCGGCGACATTGCCGCCAATGCGCCGCTTTCCGTGGCGGTAGCCAAGGCTATCATTCACGAAGCCGTTAAAGAGGGAGCATTGCAGGATCGCGAGCTGTGCGCCGGGCTGGTGGCCGAGTGCGACGCAAGCGAGGACCAGCAGGAAGGACAAAGCGCGTTTGCGGAAAAGCGTGCACCTCATTTCACTGGCCGCTAAGGCCCCCAGGGTCCTGACCCTAAGCCCTTTTATCCATGTAGTCTTTGAGCGACTTCACACCTGCCTTGCTGACATCCAGGCCGCATTTCGTGCGCCGCCAGAGCACGTCTTCCACCGTTTGCGCCCATTCCTCATCGATCAGCCAATCGACCTCGGCGGCATGAAGGGCGCCGCCAAAATGCTCCCCGAGGTCGGCCTCGCAGGTCGCACCGCCCAGGATCTCCCGCGCATTGGCGCCATGGCGGCGGGCCAGCCCGGTGATGAAGTCACGCTGGAAACCTGGATGCTCGCTTGCCAGATCACGGGCGAAAGTCTCGAAATTGTCCATCTCCCCACCCGGCAAAACCGCGTTTTCGGTCCACGGTTCGCCAAGATCCGTAAACGGCGGATTCAGGCCATTGACAAGGCGCTCGGCCAAACGCCGCGCCGTGGTCAACTTGCCGCCAAAAATCGAAACGAGCGGCGCCACACCTTCCGGCCGGTCCACCTCCAGAACGTAATCGCGGGTGATTGCATCTGGATCCGTGTTTCCGTCGTCGCACAGCGGCCTCAGTCCGGCAAAGCTCCACACCACATCAGCGGGCTTGATCTGACGTTTGAAATACATGCTCACCGCATGGCACAGATATTCGATCTCGTGCGCCTCGATTTCAACCGGACCGGGAGGGCTCTCATGCACCATCTCGGTCGTACCGATCAGGGAGGTGCGGCCCTTGAAGGGAATCACGAAGATGACCCGGCCGTCCTCGTTCTGGAGCAGGAAGGCATGGTCTCCGCCGTGCAGGCGGGGCACGACAATGTGGCTGCCCTTGATCAGCCGCAGCCGTAATTTTGTGGCGCCGCCGGCAACGCCGGTCAGAACCTCATACGCCCAGGGTCCGGCCGCATTGACCAGTGCCCGCGCACGGGTTTCGATTTCGCTGCCGTC
>CAYOEI010000412.1:0-2535 GCA_964402825.1 uncultured Hyphomicrobiaceae bacterium | reverse complement strand
GAGTTCAAAGAAGTCAGCAACGTGCCTCTTAGGAACGATGAGAGTGTGATGCTTCGTCACGTGGTAGTTGTCTCGGATTGCATAACAGAGTTCGTTTGACGCTAGTTACCGAGACAGCATGAGACGATCTGGAAAAGGTCTCCTGCATTCGTTGAAATTGAGAGCGATCCCGGGTTCTCTGCTGCATCGACAACATCGAACCCGACCGCGAATAGGGGAAAGTTCAGTTCAAAGGTGAGCACCCAGCCATCGCCAGGCGTGCTCATCGGCATTCTCTGAATCGATAGCCCACACCATAGAGCGTCTCAATCACATTGAAGCTGTCATCGACTTGCTTGAATTTCCCGCGAAGCCGTTTGATGTGGCTGTCGATCGTGCGGTCATCAACATAGACCTGATCATCATAAGCCGCATCCATCAACGCGTCACGGCTCTTCACCACGCCGGGTCTCTGGGCCAGAGACTGCAGGATGAGGAATTCTGTAACGGTCAGCGGCGTGACCTGTTTTGAGTCCCACTCACAGGTGTGGCGTTCCGCATCCAGCTTCAGTTTGCCGCGCTCGATAATCTTGGATGCATCGCTTGTCGAGGAGCTGGCCTCACGCGGTTGCGCGCGGCGCAGCACGGCCTTGACCCGCTCCACGAGAAGGCGCTGCGAGAAGGGTTTGCGGATATAATCGTCCGCGCCCATCTTGAGGCCGAAAAGCTCGTCGATTTCCTCATCCTTGGAGGTGAGGAAAATCACCGGCATCTCGGAAGTCTGGCGCAACCTGCGCAGCAACTCCATCCCGTCCATCCGCGGCATCTTGATGTCAAGAATCGCCAAGTCGGGCGGATTGCCCTTCAGGCCATCGAGTGCGGATGAGCCATCGTTATAGACCTGGGTTTTGTATCCTTCAGACTCGAGCGCCATGCGCAGGGACGTGAGAATATTCCGGTCGTCATCAACTAATGCAATCGTCTCCATTCACTAGATCCTCACGGTAGACTTAGCTCCCCACATAGCGGTCTATGACCGCAACTTGGGCAAATTGTGGCACGGATTATAATGACGTTTGGAATATAGCTCCTTTTCAGGGAACCCGATTATCCGACATTCCCCACGCGCGGCGCTAAAGTTTTTTGGCCTATTGCACTACTCCGGTTTGGCGTAGCCCATGAAATGCTTTTGACCCTAACCGGAAGTCATACGACAAAGGAAAATGGCAGGACATGGCCCGCTCCGCAGGGTTCGAACCTGCAACCTTCGGGTTCGAAGCCCGATGCTCTATCCAGTTGAGCTAGGAGCGGTAACTGTTTTCTCTATGCCCTACGGCGTAAGACCTGAAAAGCCCGCCATGTACACCCACCAACAAAAAAGCGGCCAGCGCAATGCTGACCCCTGTATGCGGTGCGATTTTCGTCTAGGCGACGCCCATGGCTGTGGGCTTTCTTTTGATATAGTCTATCCAGCTGCCCGGCATGGTTTTTACGAACCTTCTGTGCTGGGCCACAGCGGGCGCTCCTGTTTCTGCGTCCAACCAGAAAAGGGAGAGGCTAGCGCCCGCACCCCTTCACCCGCATAACAAAGAGGCCAGCGCAATGCTGGTCCCATGCTATGCTGCGCACACCAAGAACCTGCACTTTGGGAGGAAGTGATGGTTCGACTTTTCCAAGCCATTGCTATGGCGGCGCTGATATTGCTGGCGGTGCTGTCTCTCGACGCTCGTCTCGCAGGAGCGCGGGCGGATGAATTGGCTGATTGCTCCCAGGGAAGCGGAGTTGTTCAGATTTGGGGTTGTACCCAGATCATCACCTCCGGACGCGCGCGCGGGGGAGTGATCAGCAAGCAACAACTTGCCACCATCCACTACAACCGGGGCACCGCCTACGACAAAATGGGCAAGTACGACCCCGCCATCGCCGACTATGACAAGGCCATCAGCCTCAACCCGAAATATGTCAACGCTTACGCTAACTTGGCGCGAGCCTATCGCAAAAAAGGCAAATATGCCGCCGCGCTCGCCTTTGATGCCCAGGCAATCAAGAGCAACCCGAAAAATGCCAGCGCCTACCACAACAGCCGCGCATGGACCTATTTCAAATGGGGCAAGGCGGGCAAGGGGCTGCCCGACGCGAACAAGGCGATCGCATTAGACCCGGAGGACGCCAATGCTTATGACACACGCGGTCACCTATATGAGGCTCTTAAACTGATGGAGGCGGCTATCGACGACTACCGGATGGCTCTTGAGTTACGCCCGTCCGATGAGGACTATAAGAAAAACCTCAAGCGCCTCGGTCTCACGCCCTAGGTGAGCTGGCAAACCTATCCAAGGAACATGCACCACAACAAGAAAGAGGCCAGCGCAATGCTGGCCCCTGTATGCGGGTCACTTTTCGTCTCAGCTATTTCTTCGGCTTCCACTCCCGCGCCAGTCGCTGCGCCTCGGCTATCTGTTCGTGCGTCATTTTGGTGGCCAATGCATCTCTTAATTCTGCGACAACCTCTTAATTTGGCTTCGCCCAATTAGGTGCCACAAACTACCTTAGCCA
>CAYOEI010000411.1:0-2593 GCA_964402825.1 uncultured Hyphomicrobiaceae bacterium | reverse complement strand
CGATTCAGGGAGTTTGGTGAGCACTCCATTGATGGTGACAAAAACTTCGATGGTTTTTTCACCAGCCCGGATCGCAGGAATATAGGTATATATCAGACGTGTCAGATAGTGATCCGTTGAAAATTCAAAACAGATTATCGCCGTTCCGATCATGGCTCCGATGATGGCGAAGTGCGCTGTGCGCTCCAGGGTTTCAGGTGATTGCCGAGAAATCGCCCGGGTGACCAACAGGCTTACCACGATCAGCAATAGCACAATAACTGCTTTTCCGAGCGCGACCGGTATGGCGAGGGACCAGAAGGAATTGAGGAAGAGATAGCCGCAAAAACCCAATAATACGGCCAGAAACCAACTCTCTTCGCTGCCTCTCAAGGCGGCGCGCAAGTCCTTTTCAACGCGGTGGAAATAATACAAAGACACAGCACCAAGCAGGAACGGAAACGCCACGCTTGGGCGCGGAATGTTTGGCACGCTGAAGAACAGGACCAGCATCAGACCCGATTGGAGTAAGAGATGCCGGCGTGCTGAAGCACCTTGCGGGGAACTGGTCTTGTTCATGGCCAACACAAGGTTCTCATGTTGCAATCTGCGTGAAGCGAAGAGCCGCCCGTGCGGGCTTACGATCAGGCATGCTCTTTGAAGATTTTTAGTGCTTTACGCTTTGCGTTGCAATGAATCGCACGTATGAAAAACAACTCCTAAAACTGACGGTCATCAAAACGGTCATCAAAGATGTGCGGAATAGCCGGTTTTTTCGATACACGATCAGCTCTGACTGGCGCCGCGCAAAAGTGCATCCGGACCATGACGGATACACTCATCCACCGCGGCCCGGATGATGGCGATGTCTGGCTTGACGCTAAGAGCGGAATTGCGCTTGGTAACCGGCGCCTCGCAATCATCGATCTGTCGCAAGCCGGCCACCAGCCGATGACCTCGTCATGCGGGCATTATGTGCTGGCTTACAATGGCGAGATCTATAATGCGGCCGAACTGCGCGCCGGGCTTGAGAAGCGCGGGCGCAGCTTTCGCGGCTATTCCGATACGGAAGTTATCGTCGAAGGCTGTGCCGTCTGGGGGGTGGAGGAAACTGCCAAACGCATCATCGGCATGTTCGCCTTCGCGCTGTGGGACAAGCGCGAGAAGCGTCTGCTTGTGGTGCGTGACAGGCTTGGCATCAAGCCGCTCTACTGGACTTTCTCGCAAGGCGTCCTGATTTTCGGGTCGGAATTGAAAGCGCTAAAGGCGCATAAGAAGTTTCGGAGTGAAATCGACCGGAACTCTATTGCCTCCTATCTGAGGCATAATTTCATACCCGCTCCACACACCATCTACCAAAACGTGCACAAGCTGGAGCCAGGCAGGATTCTCATTGTCAGTCAATCTGGCGAGCCGCGTATGATGAGCTACTGGTCGATGGATGAGGTGGTGCAGGCAGGACGGGCCAATGTCTTTACCGGAAGCCAGGATGAAGCCGCAGAGCAGCTCGATCAATTGCTCCGGGATGCGGTTTTACGGCGCATGGAGTCCGATGTGCCGCTGGGCGCATTTCTCTCAGGCGGCGTTGATTCCTCCATCGTGGTTGCACTCATGCAGGCGCAGTCGAATCGCCCGGTCCGCACTTTTACCATCGGCTACGAAAATGCGGGCTTCAACGAGGCTACTGACTCAGCAGCCATAGCCCGGCATCTCGGCACGGATCATACTGAGCTCACCGCAACGGCGCGCGACGCGCGCGATGTCATTCCATTGCTCCCAACCATCTATGACGAGCCGTTTGCCGATTCCTCTCAAATCCCCACATTTCTCGTGTCGCGTCTGACCAAAGAGCATGTCACCGTCGCCCTGTCAGGCGATGGCGGGGACGAGCTGTTCGGCGGCTATACGCGCTATTTTTCGATAGACAAATATGAGTGGCCCCTGTTCGACAGCCCTTGTGTAATACGATGCGGCGCGGGCCGCGCCTTGCGGTTCCTGTCGCCAGGAAGCTGGGACGCGCTGGCCTCGGCAGTGCCGGAAAAACTGCGCCCCGTTCATGTTGGGGAAAAGATTCACAAGCTTGCAGATTGTCTGGGGAGAAGCCGGAATAGTTTTTACCGGCGTCTGATTTCCCACTGGGCGGGACCTGAGGAGCTTGTCGCGGGCGCGCAGGAATATAAAACCCTTGCCTGGGATGAGGGCTTATCGGACCGTATCCCCGATTTCGTGGCGCGCATGCAATATCTGGATACCGTAAGCTATCTGCCCGACGACATTCTCGCCAAGGTCGACCGGGCGAGCATGGCGGTCTCGCTGGAAGTGCGGGTTCCTCTTCTCGACCACCGGGTGGCGGAATTTGCCTGGACGCTGCCCCGGCACATGAAGGTCAGGAATGGCGCCGGCAAGCAGGTGTTGCGGCAGGTGTTGTGGCGCTATGTCCCCGATGAGCTGATCAAACGGCGGAAGGTGGGGTTTGGCGTTCCTATCAATGAGTGGTTGCGCGGGCCGCTGAAAGACTGGGCCGGTGATCTTCTTTCACCCGACGCCCTCAACAAACATGGATTGATCAAACCCGAGCCGGTTCAAAAAAAATGGGCCGAACATTTGAGTGGCG
>CAYOEI010000410.1:0-9570 GCA_964402825.1 uncultured Hyphomicrobiaceae bacterium | reverse complement strand
GGGTCATCCTCGGCGGCCGGGTTGGTCACGTCATTGGCGCCGATGACATAGGCCACATCGGCCTGGGCGAAATCATTGTTGATGTCTTCAAGTTCGAACACTTCATCATAGGGCACATTGGCTTCGGCCAGCAGCACGTTCATATGCCCCGGCATGCGCCCCGCAACCGGATGAATCGCATAGGCAACTTCAACACCAGCCTCTTTCAGCTCATTGGCCATTTCGCGCAAGGCATGCTGCGCCTGCGCCACCGCCATGCCGTAGCCCGGTACGATGATGACCTTGGACGCATTCTTCAAAATGAAAGCCGCATCGTCGGCGGAGCCCTGCTTGATGGTGCGCGGCACGCCGTCGTCTCCAGCCGGTATCGCCGCATCGCCGCCGAAACCGCCGAGAATGACGGAGATGAAGGAGCGGTTCATGGCATGGCACATGATGTAGGAGAGAATTGCGCCCGATGAGCCAACCAATGCGCCGGTGATGATCAGCGCGGTGTTACCGAGGGTGAAGCCGATACCGGCTGCCGCCCAGCCTGAGTAAGAGTTGAGCATCGAAATGACCACCGGCATATCGGCGCCGCCGATAGGGATGATGATGAGGACTCCGAGCAGCAGCGCCAGCCCCGTAATCATCCAGAAATCCATCTGGGTTTGAGTGACCACGAGGGAATAGATAAAGAACAGCATGCCCGCGAAGATGGCGATATTGATGATATGGCGCCCGGGCAGTGTGATCGGTGTGCCCGACATCCGGCCAGATAATTTCAGGAACGCGATCACCGAACCGGTAAAGGTAAGCGCGCCAATGGCCGCACCGAGCGACATCTCGACAAGGCTGGCCTTCTTGATGTCGCCAAAGGTTCCGATATCGAAGGCTTCGGGCGCATAAAACGCCCCCGCCGCCACCAGCACCGCCGCCATGCCAACGAGTGAATGAAATCCGGCGACCAGTTCCGGCATTGACGTCATGGGGACCTTGCGGGCGATGATCGCGCCGATGCCGCCGCCAAGAGCGATACCACCACCAATCAGCAGCCACCCGATCATGTCCGCGGGCGGACTGGAGACGAGCGTGGTTCCAATGGCGATGGCCATGCCGACCATGCCGAACATATTGCCCTGACGGCTGCTCTCGGGGCTGGAGAGCCCGCGCAACGCCAGGATGAACAAGACACCGGCGACGAGATAGAGCAGTGCTGTGATATTAGCGTCCATTCCCCGCGCCCCTATTTCTTCTTCTGATACATGGCCAGCATGCGCTGGGGGACGAGGAAGCCGCCAGAAATGTTAATCGACGCAAACACCAGCGCAACGAAGCCAAGGCTGCGCGACCACATTGGTCCGTCCGCATCACCCGCTAGCGACACGCCAACCGCGAGTAACGCACCCACCACGATGACCGATGAAATGGCGTTGGTGACCGACATCAGCGGCGTCTGCAGCGCCGGCGTTACCGACCACACCACGAAATAACCAACGAAGATTGCCAGCACGAATAGCGCCAGGCGGTACATGAAGGGGTCGACATCGCTTCCCCCGGCGGCAAAAGCCGGTGAAAGAAACGCCCCGTCCAGGCCAATCAGCACGCCCGCAGCGGCGGCTAAAGCGAGGCCGGATTGTATGTACGGGCGAAGCATCATTTCTTCCCTCCCTTTTTGGCCGTGAGCATCGGGTGCACAAGCTTGCCGCCCCTGGCCACAAGCGTGCCCTTGATCACGTCATCTTCCCAGTCGATGGCGAGCTCGCCCTTTTTCTCCTTGTCGATCATCAGATCGATGAAGGCAAAAAGGTTGCGTGCATAAAGGCTCGATGAATTGCTGGCGAGTTCCCCGGCCAGATTGGTGTTACCCATGACGCTCACCCCCTTGTGCAGGACTATCTTGTCCGCCTTGGTGACCGCGCAGTTGCCGCTGCGTTCCGCCGCCAGATCAACGATCACCGAACCCGGCTTCATGCTTTCCACCATGGCTTTGGAAATCAACTCCGGCGCGGGACGCCCCGGAATGAGAGCAGTGGTGATGATGATATCCTGGGATTGCACATGCTCGGCGATAAGCTTGGCCTGCTTTTTCTTGTAAGCCGCCGACATCTCTTTGGCGTAACCAGCGGACGTCTCGGCCTCCTTGAATTCCTCATCCTCCACCGCGACAAATTTGGCGGCGAGCGATTCCACCTGCTCCTTGGTGCTGGGCCGCACATCCGTCGCCGTCACAACCCCGCCGAGCCGTTTGGCTGTGGCAATGGCCTGCAGGCCGGCAACGCCGACGCCCATGATGAAAACCCTGGCGGCGGGAACTGTGCCGGCCGCCGTCATCATCATCGGGAAAGCGCGCCCGAAATGGGCGGCTGCATCGATGACCGCCTTGTAACCGGCCAAGTTGGCCTGAGAGGACAGCACATCCATGGACTGCGCGCGGGTAATGCGCGGCATTAATTCCATGGAAAAGAGAGTGAGCCCGGCTTTTGTCAGAGCACTTAAACCGCCCGGGTCGGAAAATGGATCGAGAATGCAGGCGAGAATTGCGCCCTTCGCCGCGCCCTTGAGAGCCGAAGCCGCAGGGCGGCGCACGGTAAGCACGATATCGGCGCCCTTGAGGGTCGCGGCGGCGCCCTTCACTACCTTGGCTCCTGCTTGCTTGAAATCGGCATCGGAAAAATTGGCGCCAGCCCCAGCTCCGGCCTGCACCCGCACCTTAGCGCCCAGCGCGGTAAACTTCTTGGCCGTCTCGGGCGACAGGGCGACACGCTTCTCTCCCCTGTCTCCCTCAACCGGGACAGCAATTGTAATCATGTCCGGTTCCCTCGCTTCATGCGCAATAAAAATCGGGCTGATGCCCGTGCTGCCCTGCATTCATCTGTGCAAAGCTTAGGTAAGAAAGGCGGCCATGCCAACCAGCGTCACAATCACGATCACGCAGCTGGCGACCATGAGCTTGATGAAGGATGAATAGGATTTTGTGTGCTGACTGGCGTCCATTGCATGATGACTTTTTGAAAAGTCGACAACCATGACGGTGCCCCTTTTATCTGATTAACGGTTTCTCGGCTCTTCGATTAGCATGTCCGCCAAGCGACCGGCAATCCGCTATTTTGGCACGGCGGGTAATATGGCGCGCTGAGCAACGGCTTTTTGTACAACTCAACTCAAGTCAATTCATGACCCGCCATTTATTGCCTTCGGGCGGGAATCGCCAGGACCGGTTGTTCAGCAGTGGTGCAAAGGGCCTGTCCTGCTCGCGCAAAGGCAAAACCATGCGGGTGGCTCAGCGCTTTTGCCGCGCCAGATTTGTCCATGTAAACAATCACGAACTCGCTTGCGTCCATATCCTTGTCCCGCGTCCCATACCCGTCAAGGAGCGCCTCTGCCGTCCCCTGCGGGAGCTTTGCGGCGGCAATCGCCTTTGCTAAATCGCCCCGCCACCCGACGAGACACAGCGCCTGCCAGTCGCCGCCATTGAGGGTGGTGAAATCCCCCCGCCCCGGCTCGCTCGACAATACGATTCGCTCAAGAAACGCCATGTCAGGGTCGGTATAATCATATTCGGAAGAAAACTGGCTCAGATACCACACGAGAGCCAGCAGCCCGGCGATCAGTATGAGTCCGGCAGCGAAATAACCCGCAACCCCGGGAACTGGATATTGGAATTTGTGTTGTCTGGGCCGATTGTCAGCCATCGGGCAGATTGTCGGTAATCCAGCGCGTGAGCCCCCCTTCGACAATTTCACCGGCGGCGACTTCAAGCATAATTATTACAGCTTCAGGCTCGGGCACATCGAAATCGATACCGTTCAAACCAAGAAATGTAATGATCGCGAGAAAAGCCGTGCGTTTGTTGCCATCCACAAACGCGTGATTATTTGCAATGCCAAATGCATAGGCAGCGGCCAATGCCGCCAGATCACCCTCATCATAGTGAAAACGGTTCTGCGCACGGCCTAATGCCGACTCCAGTGCTCCTGGATCGCGCAGCCCTTCAGGCCCTCCGAATATGCGAAGCTGTTCGTCATGGATAGCTATGACCAGATCGGCCGACAGCCAAATGGGTTCCTTCACTTCGCCAGCTCACGCAAAGTATTTTTATATTTTTTCATGGCTTTGCGCGCGATCTCCATGCCCTCTTCGAATTCGGGCTCACGCGCGGCCAGGATCAATCCACCATCAGGTGTCTCAGTAACGTAAACGGAGTCTCCTTGCGCCAATCCGATTCTAGCAAGCAACTCCTTCGGCAAAATAATGCCAGTAGAATTTCCGATTTTCTTGATTTCGAGTTTCATGACTTTGGTCCAGACAAGTAGGCTCCAGTTATGTTATACAGAATGTATAACATGCCCTGTGAAGCCCGTCACGCATCACCCGTCCATTGCCTCCAGCTCATCGATCAGGTCTTCGATGACCTTCAGCCCCTTGGCCCAGAAGTCTGGATCGCTGGCGTCCAGCCCGAAGGGTGCTAGCAGCTCCTTGTGGTGCTTGGTGCCGCCGGCGCGCAGCATATCGAGATATTTCTCCGCAAAACCATCATGAGCCTCCTCATAAACCGCATAGAGCGAATTCACGAGGCATTCCCCGAACGCATAGGCATAAACGTAGAAAGGCGAATGGATGAAATGCGGGATATAGCACCAGAAGGTCTCGTAACCGGGCTTGAGATCGATGGCGGGTCCAAGGCTGGCGCGCTGCACGTCCATCCACATCTCACCCAGCTTGTCCGATGTCAGCTCACCCGCCTTGCGGGCGACGTGAACCTCGCGTTCAAAGCTGTAAAAGGCGATCTGGCGCACCACCGTGTTGAGCATGTCCTCAACTTTCGCGGCGATCATCGCCTTGCGCTCGGCCGGGTTTGAAACCTGGGACAGCAATTCCTTGAATGTGAGCATCTCTCCAAAAACGCTCGCGGTCTCGGCCAGCGTCAGGGGCGTCGGCGCCATCAGCGCACCCTGCTTGGCGGCCAGCACCTGGTGCACACCGTGGCCGAGCTCATGAGCAAGCGTCATGACATCACGCGGCTTGCCCTGAAAGTTCATCAGGATATAGGGATGCGCGCTGGGCACGGTCGGATGTGAAAAAGCGCCGGGAGATTTGCCTTCGCGCACGGCTGCGTCAATCCAGTTTTTCTCAAAGAAATCCTTGGCGATCGTAGCCATTTCCGGTGCAAACGCGCCATAGGCATCGAGCACCATATTTTCGGCCTGGCTCCAGCCGATGACCCGTTGAGGCACATCTTTCAGGGGCGCATTACGGTCCCAATGGGCCAGCGTCTCCTGCCCCATCCAGCCAGCTTTCAGTTTATAATACCGATGGGAAAGGCGCGGATAGGCGTCCTGCACAGCCTGCACCAGCGCATCCACGACGGGGCGCTCGACCCGGTTGGCCAGATGGCGCGAGTCGGCCACGTCTTCAAAGCCGCGCCAGCGGTCCGATATTTCCTTGTCCTTGGACAGCGTGTTGGTGATGTGCGTGAACAGCCGCAAATTTTCGCCCAAAACGCCCGATAACGCCTCAGCCGCCTCGCGGCGCTTGGCGCCATCGCGATCGGTCAGGCGGTTGAGTGTCGGCTCAAGACTCAATTCCTCACCGCCGACATCGAAGCGCAACGCGGTCATGGTTTCGTTGAACAGCCGGTTCCATGCGCCGCGCCCGGATATGGATTTTTCGTGGAACAGCTTCTCGACCTCATCGGAGAGCTGATACGGCTTTTCCTTGCGCAAATCTTCAATCCACGGCGCATAATAAGCCAGGTCCTTGTCCAACAGCGCCGCATCCAGCACGCCGTCCTCAAGCCGGTTGAACTCCAGCGGATAGAACAGCAGCTTGGTGGTGATGCTGGTCAGTTTTTCCTGTATGTCGCCGTAGAATTTGGCCCGCTCGGGATCTGATGTGTCCGCCGCATAGAGCAG
The DNA here is from genome assembly GCA_964402825.1 of uncultured Hyphomicrobiaceae bacterium. Lineage (GTDB taxonomy): Bacteria > Pseudomonadota > Alphaproteobacteria > Rhizobiales > Methyloligellaceae > UBA2767. The sequence goes on along the minus strand of CAYOEI010000410.1, from coordinate 3,676 downwards.
CCCCGCATATGAGCCGACCCGGCCGAGAGAATCGCTCATGGCTTCATAGACGCGCAGGCTTTGCGCCAACTCCCCGCCGCCCTTCTTCGCCAGATCGCCAAGATTGCCCTGATAGCGTTCCTGAAATTCACCTGTCTGCTTGTCCAGCGCATCCAGATCGCTTTTCAACTCCGCTGAATCGGGGCTGGCATAGAGATCGGACAGGTCCCACTCGGGCATGTCTCCCAGATTTGCGGCCGGGGCGGCTGATGAGTCCTTTTTGTTATGGGGAATAGTGATTCGAAATGGCGAGTTAAGATGAGTCGTCATGTGCTGTTTCATCGCTCCGAAAATGCGTCTCTTTGTGTCGATGTTAATGTGCGGCGGGGGGCCTCAAGCTTCAAGACACGAAGTTGTAAAAAGAAAAAATCAAGGCGTAGCCTGAGTTTATGCCGCAACAGACCCAAAATCGAACACCAAATAAAGGGGTTTTTTACCATCTTCATTCAAAGTCCATGTCGAACCGGCTTAATTGCGTATGCGCGGGTGGTGTTTATCAGCGTGTTCAAAACCGGTTTTGTATAGTTACGCGTAACAGTAAAGAGTAGTGAGTTCGCATAATGGCCAAGTGCATTCTGATCGTCGATGACGATCCTGCCCAGAGGCGTATCCTAGAAGAAACCGTCAAAACATTCGGACACGTAACCCTGAGCGCGGAAAGTGGCGATCAGGCGCTTGAAATTCTCAAAAGCGAAAAAGGGCTGGAAATCAGCCTTATACTGCTGGACCTCGTCATGCCCGGCCTTGATGGCATGGGTGTTCTGGACCGTCTGCGTCCCGACCCGGCCTCACCGCCGGTCATTGTTCAGACGGCCAATGGCTCCATGGATACCGCAATCGGCGCGATGCGCGCGGGCGCGAGTGATTTCGTGGTGAAGCCGGTCAGCCCTGAACGGCTTGAAGTCTCCATCAAGAACGCATTGCGAATCACCACGCTGGAAGGCGAGATTACGCGAATCAGCCGCAAGACCAGTGGAAAGCTCACTTTTGGCGACATGATTACCAAAGGCGAGGTGATGCACCGGGTCATTGAGCTCGGCAACCGCGCGGCTCAGTCGAACATCCCCGTCCTCATCGAGGGCGAAAGCGGTGTCGGCAAGGAGTTGATCGCGCGCGCCATCCAGGGCGAGAGCGCGCGCGCCGGCAAGCCGTTCATCACGGTGAACTGCGGCGCGATACCGGAAAATCTGGTCGAGAGCATCCTGTTTGGCCATGAGAAGGGTTCATTCACCGGCGCCAGTTCAAAACGCACCGGCAAATTTGCCGAAGCCGATGGCGGAACACTGTTTCTCGATGAAGTGGGCGAATTGCCGCTTGATGCCCAGGTGAAACTTCTGCGCGCCCTGCAGGACGGCGAAATTGATCCCGTTGGCGCCAAAAGCCCGGTCAAGCTGGATTTCCGGCTGATTTCCGCGACCAATCAGGACATGATCAATATGGTCAATGAGGGCAAGTTCCGCGAGGACCTCTATTACCGGCTGAACGTATTCCCGGTCTGGGTGCCGCCATTGCGCGATCGCATGGAGGATGTGCCGGAGCTGATCGAGCATTTTATCGAGCGCTTCGCCTCCGAAGAGGGGAAGAAAATCTCCAGCGTCTCTCCCGTGGCGCTTGATATGATCCAGAAATATCCCTGGCCCGGCAATGTGCGCCAGCTGGAGAACGCGGTTTACCGCGCCGTGGTGCTCGCCGATCAGGGCATATTGAGCGTCAATGAGTTCCCGCAAATCGCCGCCCATGTCGAAGGGTTTGAAGCGATGACGCCGCTGGCGCCCGCGCCTGTGGATGACACGGCCAGCATCGATGGTCCGGCCATGATCGGCGGCGACTCCGCCATTCCGGTGACGGTCTCGCTGCCCAGCAATGGCGGCGATGAACTCGGTATCCCCGCGCTCGACCAAACCGGTAATGTCCGCGCGCTTGAAGAGGTCGAAGCGGACATGATTCGTCTTGCCATTGGCCGGTACCGTGGCCATATGACGGAAATAGCAAAAAAATTAGGTATTGGCCGTTCAACTCTGTATCGAAAGATGCGGGAATTTGGCCTTGAAGCACACACAAGCTGATGAAATTGCGGCAAATGATTGCAGTAATGTCACAGTCGAGTCACAAAGCGCCTGAAGCAAGCCGGAAAACAAGAACGTTGCTGGCCAAATGAAAGAGTGCGTAATAGCTTTGCATTAGTTTTGGTGGTGTGGGGTAGTTATCGCGATTAGCTGAAGAAAATAAGGAGGGACGGATGAGGCTGCATTTTTGTTTTGCGTACGGCTTGATCCTGGGGCCATTGTTAGCAGGCCCCGCGCTAGCGGTAGAACCAGATGCACCAGAGCGATTGATAGCTCGGGCAGATGCTGTTCGTATCAGCGTTCAGGAAAAACTGGCTGAACCTTTCCGCAATGAAACGGATTATAAAAAGGCCGAGCACGGCGCGCTTGTCGAATATTATGACGGCAATAACCGCGCACCTGTGTGGGTCGATGAAAACGGCCTGACGGCAAAAGCGCGCGCGGTGATCAAGGAACTGCGTAACGCTGCGGATTATGGACTGAATCCGGCGGATTATGACCTGCCGGAAGAAATCATACTGTCCTCAGTCGAGGGGACCTCAACGGCGCGCCTCGCTGAATTCGAATTCAAGATGAGCCATGCGGCTCTCGCTTATGCGCGTCATGCACGCGGCGGACGCAAGGCGCCAGGCACAATCTCATACAATCTGGATCCGACGCTCGATCTGCCCGATCCGCTGGAATTGATGGAACAGCTGGCGGCGCAGGACGATCCGGCCACTTTCCTTCGCGGCTTCAATCCAAAGCACCCGCAATTTGAAGCGCTCCGTCAGAAACTGGTTGCAATGCGCGGCGGCGCCAGCGCCACGGTTAAACGCATTGTGATTCCGGCCGGCCCCTCCCTGAAGCCCGGAGTAAAACATGCGTATATTGCCCTGCTGCGCCAGCGGCTGGATATTCCGGCCCAGAGCATCAGCGGCAAGCCCGCCGTTACGGTCAAGGATTACGACCCGGAACTGGTGAAGGCCGTCAAGGCGTTCCAGAAATCCCACGGCCTGCAACCCGATGGCGTGGTTGGTCCTGGCACAAAGCGCGCCCTGAACGGACGACGCGCACCAAAATATCGTATGAAGACCATCCTGGCGAATATGGAGCGCTGGCGCTGGATACCGAACACTCTCGGCAAGATGAATATTCAGGTGAATATCCCTGAATTCCGTTATCGCGTTCTCGATGGAAATGATGTCATCCATAGCGAGCGTGTCGTTGTCGGCAAGATCAAGAACCAGACGCCCGTCTTCTCCGACCAGATGGAATATCTGGTGTTCCACCCTTATTGGAACGTGCCGAATTCCATCAAGATCAAGGAAATCCTGCCTTACCTTCGCAAAAGCAATGGCGGCGGAGGCTGGTTCAACGGCGCTACATCACGCCCCCGAATACTCCAGGCACACAATCTGTTCGTGCAATATCGCGGCCGCAACGTCGATGCCTCCTCCATCAACTGGAGAACCGCCGATGTCAGGCGTTACCGTTTCTATCAACCGCCCGGCGGCAAGAATGTGCTCGGCTTCGTGAAGTTTATTTTCCCGAACAAACACATTGTTTACATGCACGATACGTCGTCAAAA
>CAYOEI010000409.1:0-3577 GCA_964402825.1 uncultured Hyphomicrobiaceae bacterium | reverse complement strand
TTGAGCCGCAGCTTTCCGTCATCGAGAATGAGAGTGTGGCCGGGTTTGACGGCTTTGAAGATTTCAGGATGAGGCAGGTAAACACGTTGTGCCGATCCGGAGTCTTCGCTTCTGTCGAAATGGAATGTCGTACCTTCCTTGAGCTCCGCTGAATCGCGCGCGAATTCACCGACACGCAGTTTCGGCCCCTGCAAGTCCACCAGAATACCGATAGGGCGTCCGGCATCGGCTTCGATCTTGCGGATGATGCGATGCAGCTCGGTCAGCCTCTCATTCTCGATGACGGAAAGCTGCGGCTCAAGGTCCTTGAGGCCACGCCCGATAAGATTACCGCCGAAGTGATCGTCGGCGGCCCGCTGGCCAGCCGGAAAGGCATATCCCTGCCAGATACCATCCTGCCCTTTGGCGCCATGACGGAAAAGGATCGCAGGGATCTGGAGCACGCGATCAATCTGGGTGCGGACTGGATTGGCCTGTCCTTTGTGCAGCGCGCCGATGATGTGGCCGAAGCGCGCAAACTGACGCGCGGACGCGTGGCAATCATAACCAAGATTGAAAAGCCCGCCGCAATGGAACATCTGGACGCCATACTGGAGTTGTCCGATGCCTTGATGGTTGCGCGTGGTGATCTTGGCGTTGAGATGCCTCTGGAACAGGTGCCGGGATTACAAAAACGCATAACCCGCGCATGCCGCAACGCCGGAAAGCCCGTGGTCATTGCGACACAGATGCTGGAATCGATGATTTTGGCGCCAGTACCGACCCGCGCGGAGGTGTCGGACGTCGCGACAGCCGTATTCGATGGGGCAGACGCGATCATGCTGTCCGCGGAATCGGCGGCTGGAGAATTTCCCACTGAAGCCGTTGAAACAATGGATAAAATTGCCATTGAGGTCGAGCAGGACGCGAATTATGAAATCATCGTCAGAGCGCAGGTAACCGAACCTGAAGCAACCGGCGCCGACGCCATTTCAGCAGCCGCGCGCACCGTGGCCGGGACGCTTAATCTTGCGGCAATCGTTTGCTACACGGCTTCTGGTTCCACGGGGCTTAGAGCTGCGCGCGAACGCCCGCGCCAGCCGATACTCGCCTTGACGCCGATCGCCGCGACCGGACGCCGGCTCGCATTGGTCTGGGGACTGCACTGCGTCCTCACCAGCGACGCGGAAGACCTGGATGAAATGGTCGAGAAGGCGTGCCGCATCACGTACCGGGAAGGCTTTGCAAAACCCGGCCAGCGGATCATCATTTCGGCAGGCGTGCCGCTGGGCACTCCGGGCGCAACAAATATGCTGCGCGTGGCCTTTGTCGGCGATACGGCTGCCGAAAATATGTGAGCAAGCGGATGGTTCCGCATGGAGGAGAAAGGGTCTAGATCCCCTGGCCTTCGACTTCGCGTGCGAGTTCCTGTTCGGCCTGTCGCAACTCTTCAAGATTCGGATGCACCTTCAGAGCATGCCTGAATGCCTTGAGCGCGGCTTTCTTATCGCCCAGCTCCTGCATCAGCATCCCCAGCCCCTGAATGGCCTTGAAGTGCTTCGGGTCAAGCGCCAGCGCGTGACGCAGGTCATCGAGCGATTTGGCAAAATCCTTCTTCACGAAATACAGCGCCGCCCGGCGGCTCCACCCTTCAGTATAAGAAGGCGCCATTTCGATAACAGAATTCAGGATTTTAAGCGCCACATCCTGGTCTTCATCCCGCATCAGAACCCCCGCCCGGTTCATGAGAAGATCAACGGTGGCGCTTCCAGAGTGCAACCAGAGCTGTTCAATCGCCCTGGCAACTATGTCGGCGGTTGGTTTATCCTCGGCCTTGCGAAGACGGTCATAAAGTTCGGTGAGAATCTTCTTCCTGTCCGCAACGTTGTCGATCCCGGTGCTGGGCAACTTATCCTTGGGTGGCGATAAATCAGCGTCCGGAGCAACGCTGTGGGGGTATGCAGGCTTATCCGGCGCCGCCTGGACGCCTGGCGTCAGGGTCATCAGGGCCGAGAAAACCAAGGCCGCGAACCATTTCCATATCGGTTTCATACCGCGATACATGGATGTCAGCATAGGGCGCGGATTAAAGCCGCGTCAAAGAAAAAACCTGTGATGCGTACAACCACGCGCCTAAAAAAATGACGGAGGAGCTCACGGCAAACACTCTTGTGAGATGGATTGGGGTCCCAGACCCCAGCTCATGACCCTAGCCCTGGCGGGCCTTGAAGCGCCGGTTCGTCTTGTTGATGACGTAAACGCGGCCGCGCCTGCGCACTACCTGATTATCCCGGTGCCGCCGGCGCAATGAGCGTATGGAATTTCTAACCTTCATGGCTCTTGCCTTTTTATGCCTTCTTAAGCCTGCATGCTCGCGCGCACGGAATGTACCGCCACACCGGCCAGACCGCCCGGAACATATTTTCCAGGGGTCAACTTGTCAACTCTCTCCAGGCGATATCCCTAGATCCGGTGTCCGGTCTCCAGCTTGCTTTCCAGATAAAGCGAATAGCGCGACATGGCAAAGCAGAACAGGAAGAAGAACAGCGCGATCGAGAAATACACCTCGCTCGACAGTCCGGCCCATTTGGCGTCAGCCAGCGACGCACGGCCCATGCCCAGCATATCCAGCAGGCCGATGATAATGACCAGCGTGGTATCCTTGAATAGGCCGATAAAGGTATTGACGATACCCGGGATGGAGATCTTCAGCGCCTGCGGCAACACGATAAGCCGCATGGACTGCCAGTATTTCAGCCCCATGGAATCGGCGGCTTCATATTGTCCGCGTGGAATGGCCTGAAGACCGCCACGGACCACCTCGGCCATATAGCCCGACGCAAACAGCGTCACCATGATCAACACCCGCATCAGCAGATCGAAAGATGTGCCGGGGGGGAGGGAATAGCTCAGCATGGTCGAGGCGAGAAACAGCAATGTGATGAGTGGCACGCCGCGGATAAACTCAATGAATGTTATGCAGATGATCCGTACGGCTGGCAGATCGGAAGCGCGCCCCAAAGCCAGTACAATCCCGATGGGGAGTGAAAAAGCGATACCGGTAACACCGACGATGATGTTCAGAAGCATCCCGCCGAACTCGTCTGTTCCAACAGGGGTGAGCCCTAAACCGCCAAGCAGAAGCCACGCGGCGATGAACGGATAGGCCATCGAAAACAGCAGCGCCTTGCCGCGATACGGAAATTTGTCGAACAGCAAGGGGCCGATCGCCACAAACATCAGCAAGAATGCCACTATCGCGCGCCAGCGTTCGGGTTCGGGGTAGAACCCGTAAATGAAAATCTTGAAACGCTCCTGGATAAACGCCCAGCACGCACCGTCCCCTTTAGCCTGGCACTCGGCGCGATCAGCCGCGGTGAATATCGCGTCGCCAAACGCCCAATCGTAAAACGGCGGAAGTATCAGCCACATGCCATAGAAGCCAATAATCGTGAGTGTGGCGTTGGTCCAGCTCGACAGCAGGTTCTTCCTGATCCAGTAGATCACACCCGACTCCAGCAAGGGAGGCGGCATGTCAGGATGGGTTCCCGGCGCGTATTGTTTCGTTGTGGTTGTGTCGCTCATTTTTTTGTCCCCC
>CAYOEI010000408.1:0-11242 GCA_964402825.1 uncultured Hyphomicrobiaceae bacterium | reverse complement strand
CTTTCAACTGCGGGTCACCGTGGCAGAGCGAATCGAGAATTTGCTGCGCGCGCGGGCCGTGGTCGTCACCGTGTTCGGTATTTTCGGAGTGCAGCTACTCCTGCCGGCCCTCGATGGCCATGTTGCCATTGGGCAGGACCTGGGTGACGACCGCTGCAATTTTTGTCGAGATTTTTTCTTCACGGTCGATTTCACCGCCACCTTCGCTTTTAGAATTACTGGTGGCGGCGATGAGCTCGTTGAGATCGACCGATTTAGGCAGTATGGCCTTCAAGATTTCTTCAACGCCGGCGAATTTGGCGACATTTGCACTTTCAGAATTGTCGCGGTTGCGAGTGGTGGTGTTTTCAATCTCCGCCTTGTCGGATATCTCGACGATCACGGTCAGGATATCACCAACCCGGCGTGCGCGCTGGTCTTCGAAAAAGGCGCGCGCCCCCGTGCGCCACAGCGAGTTGGGGCTATAGCTGATTTTTTCCGGCACCGGCATAGGCATTGAAACGGGCCGGTATCCAGCTTGCATGACCGGATTTTCAATTGCTGAAAGTTTCGGCGTTTCACCGACATCCTTGAGCCGGTCAACATAACTGCAGCCGCCCAGGTTGATTGTCACCAGTGCTGCTGTCACGAACCACTTAAACTGCATAGCTGTACACTTCCTCAAAACTATCTGATGACATTCGTATTGCGGCCGCCACGCCCACTGCGCACCCGTTGGCCAGTGCGCGCGGGCTGGATAACCGAGGCTCTTAAAGCCGTGCGAACAGGCTGTGCAGGTAGCGTGGAGACTGAGACCAGCCCGTTTCCGATCACCTTACCTTCGAGGGTCCGCTTGGACTGGAGATTGATGATGGCCACGGCTTGACCGAGCGACGCATCGGCCAGAGCACGGCCCTTGGCCCTCAGGGTTAGCCCGGGAGATTCGTAAAAGATGGTGACGAAGGTATTGCGCTTCACAAGCTTGGGCAGCTCCAAATCGGTGCGGCGTATGGGGCGGCCTGTGACGAGGCGTTGCCTGGCCGCCATTCCAACCGCCGAAGCCATATCCTCGATGGCTGATTGAGAAACCCGCCTGCGGGGCATCCGCACAACCTTCAGGTCTGAATCAAAGATGGTGGCGCCGCTCTCGATGAGGCGGGAGGGTACAATAGCTTCGACAGTGGCGTGGGCCGTGCCTGTAAATACCTTCTCCCGGATTTTTTGCCCGCCTTCGGGCGCGGCAATGACCACGCGGAATCTTCCACTGCGGAGGTTATGATCCATCTGTTTCACCGAGATCGCACCCTCGGCTGTTGGGTCGATGTAGAACGGCTTGGCGCCCCGGCTGAACGTGACCTTAAAAATTTCGTCATCTTCGGCGGCAATGCGCTCGCCGATAAGATCGCGCACTTCATCGAGTAAAATCATGCGGCCGGGCCGCGACACTTTGATTTCCGAAATGCCCCCCCTATTAGGCCAGACCAGCCCATGCTGGCGGGCGGAAGCCGCAACGCGTTTGGCGGAAACCACACCCGAAGTGCCCAGTGAAGGTGATCGAAATACGGGTGATTTTGATGCCTCGGCGGCGTTATCGAAAAAGTCGCCGAGGGTCACAATTTCTGAAAACACCTTGACCTGCTCGCGCAGGACCAGCGGTGCTTTTTGCGCCTTTGCAGATGCGGCGTAGCCGGCGATAAGCAGGGCCAAGGCGAAAGCGCAAATAAACTGCGCCAGACGATCAGACCCGGTTTTCTTGACCTGTACCATATCGCTCCTACCTCAGGATATTGGTGGTGGCCGACATCATTTCGTCGGATGCGCTGATGACGCGGGCGTTCATTTCGTACGCCCGCTGGGCGGAAATCAGATCGGATAATTCCGAAACCGCATTTACATTCGCGGCTTCTAGAAATCTCTGCGCCACATCGCCAAAACCCACGTCACCCGGATTTCCATCTGTCGCCGATCCGCTGGCTGTCGTCTCCAGATACAGATTGTCTCCTATGGCCTTCAGACCCGATTTGTTTATGAACCGGGACAATTGGAGTTGGCCAACTTCAGTGGGGGTGGTCGAATCGCCGACAATAACTTCAATGGCGCCTGTCCGGTTGATGGTGATATTCTTGGCATTGTCGGGAATGGTGATGCCGGGCGCGACCTGATAGCCATCAAGGGTCACCAGCTGTCCATCTGCGTCCAACTCGAAGGAACCATCGCGGGTATAAGCGGTCCCGCCATTGGGCAATGTGATTGAAAAGAAACCTTCACCGCGTATCGCGAGGTCGAGGTCCTTCTCCGTGTTGGTCAAATTACCCTGGCTCATGACGCGGGAGGTGGCGCCGGTCTTGACCCCGAATCCGAGCTGGATGCCTGTCGGAACAATTGTCCCTGAATCCGACGAAGCCGATCCGACGCGGCGCAGGTCCTGATAGAGCAAATCCTGAAATTCGGCGCGCATCTTCTTGAATCCGGTGGTGCGCATATTGGCGATGTTGTTGGAGATCACCTCAACATTCAGCTCCTGCGCCATCATGCCGGTGGCAGCTATCTGCAGGGATTTCATCGCTAAAGTTCCTTTCTGGTCACTAATCTTTTGTGCCGGTTGAGAGCGCTAGCCCCGTGGCGGCGTACCAAGTTGTTCGATGGCCTGGCGTCGTAACTCTTGCGCCTGGCTCATTATTTGCGCCATGGACGTATAGGCGCGGACAGTCTCGATCATCCTCGTCAACTCACTGATCGGCTGGACATTTGAATTTTCAATCACCCCCTGGAGTACGCGTACATTTTCAACAGACTCAGGCTGCTGGGTGGTGGAAAAAAGCATCTCACCCTCCTTTTTGAGGGCGGCGTTGTTCTCGAACTGAACGACGCGCAATCTGTCCTTGATGCCCTGGCTGGTGGAAATGGTGCCATCGGTCGCGAATTCGATACCGGTGTCATTCTCACTGAATGTGATCGGACCGCCATCGCCGAGAATTGGATAACCGGACGGGGTGACGAGTTGACCTTCCGCATCCAGCTTTAGCTCACCGTTGCGGGTGTAGCGCTCTCCATCGGGTGTCTGGGCGACCAGCCATCCCTCGCCGGAGATCGCGATATCCAATTCGTTACCCGTCTGCTCGAACCCGCCTTCCTTAAACGATCGGTAGATGGAGCTGTCCAGAACGAAGGAGAGGCGTTTGTCCTGGCTGTTCATCTCATTCATTTCGGCAACCGGCATGATGTGCTCTTCAAAGAGCATGGACCCGGTCTTGTATCCGGCGGTATTCATGTTCGCCATATTGTTGGCGATCACATCCATCTGCCTCTTCAGAGCAACTTGGCGGGATAATCCGATGAGAAGTGCATTTTCCATATTCTGCGTTCCGGTTTGCGGTTGTTGCGCAATGCCGCAAAGCATTACTGGAGGAGCGATAGGCACCAATCGCGGCTTCAAAGTTATCTGCAGGGACTGTGCCAGATAAAATAATGAGTAATAACAACATGATAATACCAAATAGCGAAGGGCTATCGCTGCCTAACCGGCAAATATGACCCGGCAAAAATTGCCGCCCTATGGCCGAATAGCAACCATTCGTTAACCATCAGAGCGATAAATGGATGCTGTGCCGGGTATTGGGGAATCGGTGAGATTTCCAACCCTCGTGCACTCTTTGGGAATCGCTTGACGGAGCATCTGGAAATGGCCGACGAAAAAGAAGAACCGGAGGTCGAAGAGAAAGCCCCTGATGAGGCAAACGCTGAAGCAGAAGGCGAGGATGCCGAGGGCGAGGCGGGAGAGGGCGGCGAGGCAGGCAAGAACAAAAGGTTCAAGCTGCGCCTCAGTTATAAAAAACTTGCGATTCTGGCGGTGCCGCTGGTGCTGGCGCTTGGAGCCGGCGGATATTTCGCAAAGGACTATGTGATGGACATGCTGCCTGGAGAGAGCGGGGAGGTGGTTGGGCCTAAGGTCTATTACAATCTTCCGGAAATGGTCGTGAATCTCAGTGCCAGGGACAAGCGCGCTCAATATCTTAAACTCAAGGTTTCTTTGGAGGCCCCGAGCCAGAAAGTCCTGGATGCACTCAATCCGGTGATGCCGCGCGTGCTCGACATGTTTCAGCTTTATCTGAGGGAGCTGCGCAGTTCCGATCTTGAAGGCTCGGCCGGAATCTATCGTCTGAAGGAAGAACTTCTGCGGCGGATTAATCTGGAACTGCACCCGTACCGGATCAATCGTGTGTTGTTCAATGAAATCATTATTCAATAAGACAAGGTGAAGTGATGGCTGATGATCTCGACCAGGATGCCATGGCCAACGCATGGGGCGCCGCGCTTGGTGATGAGGATATTGAAACCGACGCAGACGGCGAATTTGATGAAGATGTCGCGGCCCAATGGGCTGCGATGATCGATGAAAACGAAGCTGAGGATGGTGAGAAATCAGGCGGCGAACGCGTACTCAATCAGGATGAAATCGATAGTCTTTTAGGTTTCGATCTCGACGAACAGACTTTAACAGATTCGAGCGGTATTCGCGCAATCATTAATTCGACAATGGTGTCTTATGAGCGCCTGCCGATGCTCGAAATCATATTTGACCGTCTCGTGCGTCTGCTCACGACAAGTCTGCGCACCTTCACCTCTGACAATGTCGAAGTTTCGCTCGACAATATCTCGACCATGAGGTTTGGCGACTATCTGAATTCTATTCCTCTGCCGGCGATGATCTCGGTGTTCAGGGCTGAGGAATGGGATAATAATGCGCTTCTGACAATCGACTCCAGCCTGATCTACTCGATCGTTGATGTGCTTCTCGGCGGGCGGGGCGCACCGGCTGTCCGTGTGGAGGGCCGGCCTTACACCTCGATTGAAACCAATCTTATGAAACAGTTGATCGAGATCATATTGGGAGATGCCTCAGTGGCGTTTGAACCTCTCTCGCCGGTCAAATTCGAGCTGGAGCGCCTGGAAACCAATCCACGTTTTGCAACCATAGCCCGGCAGGCCGACGCAGCCATTTTGATCAAGCTCAGTATCGACATGGAAGACCGCGGAGGTCTCATAGAGGTGCTGTTGCCCTATGCCACTCTGGAGCCTATTCGCGAGCTTCTTCTGCAAGGGTTTATGGGCGAAAAATTTGGTCACGACAATATCTGGGAAAGCCATCTCGCGACCGAGATTTACAGGACCTCAGTCCCGCTGGAAGCGGTGCTGGATGAAATGACCTTGCCGCTTGAGCGCGTCATGTCGCTGACGGTCGGTGAAACAATAATCCTCAACAGCGGACCTGATGATGCAGTCACGCTGCGCTGCGGCGGCATCCCGCTTTTGACCGGAAGCATGGGACGCATGGGTTCAAATATCGCCGTGCGCGTGGCGAGCGGAATTTCCACACACAAGGCCGCGAAGCAAGAAGATAAGGGGCAGTCCGCGACGATGGCGGAGGCAGTATAGTAATGGGCGGGTTCTCTCTCGGATTTGCGCTAGAACTACTTGTGGCGGTGCTGCTGGCTGTGACGATTGGCTATTGCGTGCTGGTGAACCATAAGCTTGTTCAGTTACGCTCGGACCAGTCGGAATTAAAGAAGATTGTCCGGGATTTGCACGCGGCGACCGGCCAGGCCGAGCAGGCCATCGCAGGCTTGCGGCAGAGTGCGCAAACTGCTGAACAGTCGCTTGGCGGGCAGCTCGAAATGGTGCGCTCTCTCGATGAACAATTGATCGGCAGCATTGGCCAGGGCGAGGCCTTGATGTCAAAATTGTCTACATTGACGCGTGCATACCAAGCGGGCGGTCACGCTGCACCCAATGCAACTCCGAAGGCCCAGCCCATGCAGCAGCGTGAGATAGGTCTGGGCAAACTCAATGCGGAACGCCGCAGTAGAAACGAATATCCCGGGGATGAGATTCTCCAAGACGACGTGGCCGCCTGATGGGAAATGTACGCGTCCTTCCGCTGCTGGTGTTTGCCGGATTGTGCCTGTTGGGGCTCAAGGCAATGGGGCTGCTGCTGAGCGGCAGCTATGTGATTTCGGGCTCAGCTCCGGCCAGCGCCCAGCAACAGGCGGAAAAAGATAAGCCGGCCAAGGAGAAGACAGATCCGAATATAAAAACTGCACAAGCGGGCGAAGAAAAAAATAAAGCGGGAGAATCCTCACAAGAACAGATGGATAAGCCGGAGGGTTCGGGGGAAAAACCAGTCAAGAGCGCGAAAAATAAAAAAAGAAGAAATAAACATATAGCCCCGCTGGAAGATAAACGGCTGCGGGAGGGTGCAAATCGCGGGAAAACAAAGTCGGAGATGGCGGTATTGGAAAGCTTGGCCAGCCGGCGCAAGGATCTGGACGCGCGCGCCCGTGAATTAGTGCTGCGTGTAAATCTTCTCAAGGCGGCGGAAAAACGCGTAGAGGCCAGAATCACTGAGCTTAAAGCGATCGAATCGCGCATCGAGGGTGAGTTAATGCAGCGCGACGATTTTCGTAATGAGCAATATAACCGGTTGGTAAAAATGTATTCAGGCATGAAGCCCAAGGATGCTGCGCGTATATTCAATCGACTTGAAATCAATGTATTGACCGGGCTGGTGGCAAAGATGAAACCCCGCATCATGTCGGCAATCCTGGCGGCCATGGCTCCAGCGGCAGCGGAGCGGTTGACGCTGGAAATTGCCCATAGCGGGCTACCGGCATCGAAGGTGGCTGCATCCCTGCCGAAAATCCCCAGCCAGAGGAATAATTAGACCAGGTTATGACCCAGGCTTAAGGGGACCTTAACCGTTTTTTTACTAACCTGAGGCGTCTGCCCGACCGGCTGATTTCGTACGTAAATTCAACTATGTGCGTAATTCTATAGGGATCGACGCCTTGCGGTATGAGATCGCAAATAACCTGATCGACGATACCCCTTCCGAGCATGTGCGCGGCAGGCATGGCCGGCGCTTGCCTTGGGCGTTTCACTATCTCGGCTGGCCGCTGGCGATTGGGTTCTTTACTGCGGTGTTCATGTTTGCCGCACTCAGCCCCGCACTCGCGGGTATCTCCGCAAAGGTCATGGCTACCAAGGAGAATGGCTTTGGCCGGATTGTTATTGAATTCACCAATCTTCCCAAGTTTAAGAGCGAAGTCGCCTCCAGTATTTTTGTTTTGTCTTTCGACAAGCCTGTCGATGTTGAACTCGGTCAAATACTTGAAGCGATACCGAAATATGTAGGTCTTGTTCGGCGTGATCCAGATGGCATGGCTATACGGCTGGCACTGAATCGGGCCTTTCGGGTCAACATCATGGAAGCTGGTCAGGAGTTGTTCATTGATCTGCTCCCGCCTGACTGGAAGGGCCTGGTGCCGTCACTGCCGGCTGAGACCATCAAGGCGCTAACCCTGCAAGCGAACGAGATGGAACGCCGGGTGGCGGAAGAGGCTCGGCAGCTCGATTCTGCGAAAACCCCGTACAAACTGAAATTACGGCTTGCGCGCCATCCGACCTTCAGCCGGATCGTGTTTGACTGGAACAAATTCGTGACCGTCAATATGACGAGGCAGGGCCGCACAATTGATATTAAATTCAACAAGAACGCCAAGGTTGATTTGTCCCGGCTCAAAGTGGACCCGCCGAAATTCCTGCAAGGCGTGAACGCGCTGCAGACACATGAAGGCTTGGCGCTCACTTTCACGGTTGATGAGGACGTGGATGTCCGGGGGTTCAGAGAGGGTATGAATTATGTCCTCGACCTGACGGGTCCCGATGCGCTGGTGGTTGCTTCTGCGGCCGCAGTGGCGGATGAGGTTGGCGCCAACAAAAAGGCCGCCGTAGAAGGCGCGGCAAAGATGGCGAAAGGCAAATATGTTTTCAGTTCAGCGGGCAAGCGCGAAGAAGTCGATACTGCAATGTCTTCTCAAGCGAGTGAGGTAAAGGTTATTTCAAAAGACATCGATCCGGCCATTCTGTCAGAAAAATCGTTTGTCCCAACCGGCACGGGTGAGCCGGATATTTCCAATGTAGAGGCGTTTGGGCAGAAGCAGGAAAAGTTAACTGACATAGAGACTGTAGCTGGCGACACCAAAGCCAAGGCGCAGATGGCCGGGTCAGAAAAAACCGCGCCATCCGCAATGAAAACCGGGAAGGGAGTTAAACCGGCGCCGCCTTTGAGCATGGACGCTATGGTCAAGTCTGGTGGACCATCACCCGCAATAAAGACCGAAGCGCTGGTGGTGGAGAGCGCCGCCGGGTTGAATTTCACCTTTCAGTTTACCGAACCCGTGGCGGCTGCAATTTTCAGGCGCGGGAGAAGCGTCTGGGCGGTATTCGACAGTGACGCCAAACTGGATATGGCCGGTCTGCGCCGCGCCGCCGGCGAGGGTGTGGAAAACATCAAGAACCTTCAGTTTGGCAAAGCGCAATATGTCCGTATCCAGCTGAAGGAACCTCAGCTCGTGCATGTATCTTATGCGAATAACGGCTGGAACCTGACTATCGGAGATATGGCGGGAGGAGAGACAAATCCACTCAAACTTGTCCGCGCCCTGAGGGACGACAGACGTTCAATAATCAAGGTGAGACTGAAGGATAACGGCCGTGTGCATTGGCTGACTGATCCCGAGATTGGCGACCGCCTGGCTGTGGTGACGGCGTTTCCGCCACAACGCAATGTTGCAAAACCCCAGGAAATGGTCGATTTCTCGGCATTTTCCACGGCTCATGGCATTGCGATCCGTCCAAAGTCCGACGATGTAGCGGTCAGGCTGCATCTGGATGAGGTTTTGATTACCCGCCGTGACGGCCTGCTCTTGTCAGCCGGAAACACCAGCCAGTATTTAGCTGGTAAAAAATCTCTGCGAAATTCAGCGCGTATCGGATTTATCGATTTTAAAAAATGGCACATTAATTCACCGAAAGAACTCTCCGACAAAATCCACGATTTGCAGCGGATAATCGCTGAGGCGCCACGCGAACAGATGAACGTCAAGCGGTTCGATCTCGCCACTATTTATGCAGCCAATGAACTTCATGTCGAAGCGCTTGGTCTGATGAACCGTATGAAGAATGTGGATGAAGAAGTGGCTGCCGATCCTTCCTACAATACTCTTCGCGGTGCGATGCTTGCGTTGCTGGGACGCCTTGATGAGGCCGAGCAGGAGTTCGGGGTTCATGCTCTTGCAAATGATACCGATGCGTCTTTATGGCGTGGCCTGATCGCAACCAAGGCACAGCGCTGGGACGCAGCGCTGGGTCATTTCAAGGATGGTATGGATGCAATCCGTGCGTACGAACTGAATATGCAGGCGAGGTTCCGTCTGGCAGCGGTTCGCGCGGCGCTGGAAATTAAAAAATTGAGCCGGGCTGCCGAGGAATTGAATGCGATTCCAAGTTCCGCAATGTCCGGCCGGATCAAGGCCGAGGCCGATCTGCATGCGGGGAATTATCTGAATCTGCTTGGGCGCAGCGAGGAGGCGAGGGAGTCCCTCAAGGCCGCCGAATACAGCGGATATGAGTCGATTGCCGCCGAGGCCAGACTGATGGGCACGCTTCTCGATTTGAAGACCGGAGCAATTAACAGCAAAGAAGCCATTATGATTCTTGAACGGCTCCAGCTGTTCTGGCGCGGGGATGACATTGAGCTTCGAACCATACGTGCCCTGGCCGGCCTTTATGTTCAGGAAAAGCGATACCAGGACGCCTTTGCCATCATGCGTCAAAGCATTGAAGCGTTTCCGAAAGAGAAGCTGGCAATGCAAATTCAGGATGACTTGAAACTGGAATTCAAAAACCTGTTCTTGCATGGAGGAAGCGAAAAACTGGAGCCGGTGCCCGCGCTGGCCCTGTTTTACGGCAACCGCGAGCTGACGCCTGTCGGTCGGCTTGGCGATGAAATGATCCGGCGCCTGACCGATCGGCTGATTTCAGTTGACCTGCTGGATCAGGCAGTGGAGTTGCTGGATCACCAGGTCAATAAGCGGCTGAAGGGAGCCGCGCGTGCGCAGGTTGCGACACGCCTCGCCATGGTGCATCTGCTGAACCGTAAACCGGCTCTTGCGCTGCGGGTTGTACGCCGCACGCGCCAGGCGGGGCTGCCGGAAGATTTGTATCAGAGCCGCAATCTGATTGAAGCGCGCGCCCTTGGCGAGCTTGGCCGCGCTGGCGCCGCCGTTGAAATTTTGAATACGATGCAGGGAGAGTCTGTTGAGCAACTCAAGGCGGATGCTTACTGGACAGCTCGCGAATGGAAGAACGCCGGTCAGCAGCTCGAAAAGGTGCTGGGCGGGCGCTGGCGCGACCCGGAGCCCTTAAGTGATACGGATCGATTTAATGTATTGCGCGCCGCGATCAGCTATTCCCTGGCCGATGATCAATTCGCCCTCGACCGGCTGGGCAAGAAATTCTACCCCAAACTGGTCAAGACGCCAGATGCGGAATCGTTCCTGCTGGTGACCAAACCAGTGAGATCGAAGGGGGTCGCCTTCCGCAATCTGGCCAAGGAGATTGCGTCCATCGATACGCTGGATGCCTTCATGAAGCAATTCCGCGCCAGCTATAGACGCTCGACGGTCAAGCCGGAAAAGCGCGCCGGTCAGAGTGATGCCGCTACTGGCAGCTCAGGCTAGAGCATTTAAGGCTGTTGGCGGAATTGCTCCATCGGCTGGAAATGTGAGCCTAAAAAAATGGAAGACTCAATAGTTGCGTTTCTTGTTATCTCGGTAATCCGAAGATGGCCGTGTTCTTTGCAAGCCTGTTACCGCAGTTCGTGCCGCAGGATACCCCCGCAATTCTGGCCTTACTCGGTTTGATTTTTTGCACGATGACGTTCGTTTGGCTCACTGCATACGCCGTATTCGTCGTCAGGGCCGGCAACTTTCTCCGCAGACCAATCATCCGCGTGTCGATGGTTAAATTTCGCCCTTGGTTGCCACTGTTTAACTAAACTATATCAATAACTTAATGGCCTCTTGGTGAAAGCCTGGGGGCCATTTTCATGCTGCATATGCTGCAACATAATACCCTTTACTTTCAACGGTTCCCATAAAGCAGCGGCTGCTCCATGCAGCATCGGCGCAGCATGAAAGGGCTATTTCACCGTTATGCCGATGGGCCGAAATGTTCAGTAATATTTTGTGTTTGTGGACAATGTGAAGTGCTGGGCGGCGACTCTTGACTGTATCCGCGTTTTGGGGCATACGGGAATTAGCTCTGAATGGAGGGGATATATCTTCAGAGCTGCTAGAGGGAAGCGTTGAAAGTAAAGGGTATTATGTTGCAGCATATGCAGCATGAAAATGGCCCCCAGGCT
>CAYOEI010000407.1:0-12825 GCA_964402825.1 uncultured Hyphomicrobiaceae bacterium | reverse complement strand
ACGGCAGGTAAATTCGGAGCGCGTCTGGTGCTCGAAAAGATATTCAAGCAGCGGCGCGCTTTCCTCATCTGACATGCCCTCAAACCGGATGGTATGCGCGCCATTCACATAGAGCAGTTTCCTGCCCGTTTCGGCATGGGTGCGGACCACAGGGTGCGTGGCGGTCAGCACTGTTTCGGGCGCCATTTTCGCTCCGGTTTTGATCCGCTCCTGACGCGTGGACAGCACCTTTGGCAAATTTGAAACACTGACGCCCTTGAGTGGCTGAAGAAGTTTTTTCATACCCTCCGACAGCGTTTCGTATGCCAGATACATATTGGCGAATTCAGTATCACCGCCATAGGAGGGCAACTCGCGGGCGAGCAGGATTGAGCCCAATGGCGGTACTTCAAGATAGGTTGTGTCGGAATGCCATAAACCGCCGAAGTTGTGTTTTTCGTTTTCGAATTTCACCACGGGCATGATTTCCGGGTAACCCTCAAGCCCTTTGACCAGCGGATACTCCATGGTTTCACCAAAGCGCCTGGCAAAGGCCAAATGCTGATCCGGAGTGATGTCCTGGTCGCGAAAGAAAATGACAAGATGGTCCAGCAGGGCCTGACGGATTTCACCGATGATGTCGTCGCTCAGGTTCTGACACAGATCAACGCCGCCAATTTCCGCACCGAGCGCGCCGGCGACGGGGCGGATGTCGAGAGAATGATCCATTTCTATCGCTCCATTTAGCCGGTTGTTCCAAGCACTATAACAAACCCTAGGGTTTCTGTTTGCCGATAATCCAGGAAATGACGAGCTGGGCGCCGAACACAATCACCATCACCCGCAGCAGATGATGCAGGGCGACATATGCGGGATCAAAATCAAGCACCAGCGCGATGAGATTCATCTCCGGTTGCCCTCCAGGTGCATAGGCTAGCGCCACGGCATACAGATCGATACCGGTCGCCCATACAACCAGCACCGTGAACACCGCCGCACCAAACATGGGGGCCACTGCGTAGCCAAAAGCAATGGTCACGGTGGAGAGCACCTCGCGCATGGTAGTGCCGGCGAACTGGCAGCCGATATGAACGCCGATTACAAGCTGCGCCGCGTTGACGAGAACCACCGGCACCCGCGCCTCGGCCACCCCGAGAATGTGGAGCATGCCATTTGCCAGCATGGGACCGAAAATAGCGGCGCCGGAGATGCCAACGCGTTTAGCTCCCAAATAACCCCCAACACCACAGGCGATGAGAATGAGAGCTTCTTTCAGATTCATCGCATCGAGTCTCGCGGTTGCAGGCACGCCTTGGCTGAAATCCGCATCGCTGGTGAACTGAATCCATAACGGAACCAGCAAGACGATCACCAGAATCCGCGTTGAGTGAATGATCGAGAGGCGGCGCAGGTCGGCACGATATTCCTCTCCGATAGCGATCATGGTCTGGAACCCGCCGGGCATAGCCGCGAGAAATGATGTGACAGGATCGTAACGGAACAGCCGGAAATAGGGATATCCGATCAGGGTCAGGAATATGACATAAGGCAAAACAAATGACAGGCTGATTGCCATCTCACCCCCGCGGTCCGCCATTTCCGGTGAAAAGGCGCTGCCGATCGCAAGGCCGAGAACGACGCGCATCAGCAGGGTTAAATACCCCGATGCTTGTATCGGTACGCGCAGCGTGAGCGCGGCAACGCTGGCCAGCATGGCCCCGAGAAACCAGGGCAGCGGCAGCGGCGTCTGGGCATAAACAACAGCACCAATTACACCTATGCCAAGGGTCAGCGCGAT
The DNA here is from genome assembly GCA_964402825.1 of uncultured Hyphomicrobiaceae bacterium. Lineage (GTDB taxonomy): Bacteria > Pseudomonadota > Alphaproteobacteria > Rhizobiales > Methyloligellaceae > UBA2767. The sequence continues at coordinate 11,048 of CAYOEI010000407.1, read as the reverse complement.
ACGAGCCGCACGGCGCCACTCATTCGGGCCGAGGTTTTTCCGCCATGACCACATGGTTTCAGTTTCGCATCATGGAAGTTGAGCACCTGGAACAGGCGCATCCTGTTTGAATCCTGTCGTGATTGCAGGGTTGTATTAAAAGACATTACCGCGCCATGGTTGTTTGTGATAGATCGCGCAGGAAAAACAGGAACAGTTTGAGCAAAATCAGCCGTGCTAGGGTACTGATGGATGCAGGCGCGATTATGATGCCGGCCGGGTGGGGCGCCCGCGAGAATTTATAAAAGGAGCCTGAACCTTGAACAGTGGAGGCAGGACCGCATGGGTGTTTGGCGACAATATCGACACTGACCAGCTGGCGCCGGGCGGCACGCTCAAGAGCGGTATTGAGGTCGTCGCGAGCCAATGCATGGGCCGCCTGAATCCCAAATTTGCAACTGACATGCGCCCTGGAGATTTTGTCATCGGCGGGCGCAATTTCGGAATCGGATCATCGCGCGAGCAGGCCGCTCATGCGCTGTGCCATTTGGGTGTGGCTGCGGTTATTGCCCAATCCTTTGGCGGCATCTTTTACCGCAATGCGTTCAATTACGGACTGATGGCGCTTGTCTGTCCCGACGCAAGCGCAATCACGCAAGGCGAACGCCTTGAAGTTGATCCAGAAAAAGGAACCGTGAAAAACCTGACCCGGGACGAAACATATATATGCGAAGCCATACCATCTCATTTGGTGGATATCGTGCGGGCAGGCGGACTGGTACCCTATCTGGAAGCTAACCGGCGTTGAAACCAGGCGCTAACAGGCATAAAGCTTGCTGCAAATTCATCCATTCAAATGTGCAGAGAAAAATTCCATGAGCAAAAGAAAAACATTCGCGAAACTGATCCAGGACAGCGGCATGACATTGGCGCCTGGCGCCTATGATGGCCTGACCGCGACGCTCATCGATCATGCCGGATTCCCGGCAGTTTACATGACCGGCTCGGGCACTTCGGGCGCACACGGGTTGCCGGATTTCGGCCTCCTGACCCTGACCGAGATGGTGCAAAATGCGAACCGCATCGACGCTTCGGTTAGCGTACCGGTCATTGCCGATGCCGATACCGGCTATGGCAACGTCCTCAACGTGTTCCGTACGGTGCGCGAGTTCGAGCGCGCGGGGATTGCCGCCATTCATATTGAAGATCAGGAATTTCCGAAAAAATGCGGCCATCTGGATAACAAGAAAATTATCCCGCTTGAAGATTACATTGCCAAGATCAGGGCGGCGGTGGACGCCCGCACCGACCCTGATTTCCAGATTATCGCCCGCACCGACGCGCGTGCTGTCGTCGATTTTGATGAGGCGATCACTAGGGCTAACGCCGCTCTTGATGCTGGCGCCGACATCACCTTTGTCGAAGCGCCGCAAACACTCGATGAGATGAAAGCGGTGCCAGAACTCGTCAACGGCCCCTGCCTGCTGAATGTGGTGCACAAGGGCAAAACGCCCCCTATTGGCTTAAGCGAAGCGGAGGAGATGGGGTACAAAATTGCCATTCTGCCAACCCTCCTGTTCCGCAGCGTCGTGGGTCTTTGCGAATCTCTGCTCAGCGAACTGAAAGAAACAAACGTCTTCCCTGCGCCTCCGGGGGACATGAGCCCGCATGACGTATTCCGCCGCATGGGCTCGGATGAGTGGGACGAGCGGCGCGACAAATACAACGAACCAGCCGCGCCAAAAGCCGCGGCGGAATAAAAAAACCGGCGCTCGGGGGCGCCGGTTTTTATCATATAATTGAAAATTTATTCGTTATTGCGAGCGTAGCTTTGGATCAAGCATATCGCGCACGGCGTCACCGAACAGGTTGAAACCGAACACCGCAAGCGAGATCGCCACGCCGGGCCAGATGGCGACCCAAGGTGCGCTTTCCACATATTCCTCAGCGCCACCCTGAAGCATCAGGCCCCAGGCAGGAACCGGTTCCTGCACCCCAAGACCCAGATAGGAAAGTGAAGCTTCCAGCAGGATAGCCTGGCCAACAAAGGCGGTGATCATGATGAGGAACGGCGCCATGACATTGGGCACCATGTGGCGCAAGATAATGCGTGTGTTGGAAAATCCGTTGGCGCGAGCCGCGTCGATATACGGTATTTCACGGATCGCCAGGGCCGATGAGCGCACCACACGGGCGCAGCGCGGAATGAACGGAATGGTGATCGCGATGATCACATTCTGGATGCCGGTACCGAAGATCGACACAACGGCCAGCGCCAGAATAATCAGCGGGAAAGCCATGAAGACATCCATGACCCGCTGAAAGATCAGATCGAACTTGCCGCCAAAGAAAGCGCTGGCGACACCCAGCACAAGCCCCACGGTGGCGCCGATAAAAGCAGCGGTGAACCCAACGAAGAGAGCGGTTTGCGCGCCGTATATAATCCGGGTCAGGATATCGCGGCCAAACTGGTCCGTGCCCATGAGAAATTCGAGATTAGGCGGGGTGAGCATATGCTCGAACGCATTAGCTTCCGGGTCATATGGTGTCAGCACCGGCGCGAACACCGAAGCAAAGATCATGATCAGCACAATGAGCAATCCAGCGGCGCCCAGAGGCTGTTTGCGCAAGAACTCCTTAAATCTGGACATTAACGGCTGCTTGTCGGAGAGTTCCTCAATCGAGGATTCGACAGCCACTTCCGAAGTCATAACCATAGCCCTTTACCTCAAGCGTATCTGATGCGCGGATCGAGCCATGCGTACAGGATATCGACCACGAAATTGGTGAAAATGAACACGCTCACGACGACCATGACAAGCGCCTGGGTCATCGAGAAGTCCTGATTGAGGACCGATTCCACGAACAGCTTACCCAGGCCATTGAGATTGAAGACCTGTTCGGTGACCACCAGTCCTCCCATCAGGAAGGCGAACTCGATACCGATGACCGTGACCACGGGCAACATCGAATTCTTCAGGGCGTGCCGGTTGATGATGAGCTTTTCCATCAAACCCTTGGCGCGCGCGGTGCGGATATAATCCTCGCGCAAAACTTCCAGCAATGCCGAGCGCGTCATGCGCGTCGCCACCGCGCTGTAGCGGTATCCGGTCGCCACCGCCGGCCAAATGAGCTGGGATAAATTCGCCCATGGATCTACCCAAATGGGCACATATTCAATCGGCGGCATCCATGGCGTCCCGAACCAGGCCTGTGTATAGATCAGCAATCCTAAGATAATCATGATGCCGAGCCAGAAGGAGGGAATCGCGATCCCGGCAATCGAGAAGGTGCGGACAGCATAATCAATCCAGGTGTTCTGCTTGACCGCCGAGATGGTCCCAAGCGGAATGGCGATCAGAATCGCGGTCAGCGTCGCCATGATCGCAATCTGCAGGGACAGCTCGAAGCGCAGGGCGATCTCATAGGTGATTTCCCGGCCAGTCCACATGGACGTGCCAAGATCGAATACTAAGAATCCAGAGAAAAAATCCCAGAATTGGACCAGAATATGGTCATCCAGCCCCAGATCTTTCCGGCATATATCGATTGCTTCCTGGTCTACATAAAGCCCCGCGCCGGCGAGCTTGATCTCGCAGACGTCGCCGGGAATGAGACGCAAGAGAAAGAAGATCAGAACCGCCGCGCCGAGCAGCGTTGGTATCATCAAAAGTAATCTTTTAAATATGTATTGCCACATGGTTCTTAAGTCTCGTCGTTCTTAAGTTTCGTCTGTTGAAGGTGCCCCCCGCCGGCGTTGCCGCAGGCGGGGAGCGATCTTGTTCTTCAGTCGTGTATGGCCGCTACTTGTCGAGCCAGATCTGATCGAGAGACTGGTTCAGGTAATGGCTTGGTGCAATCTTCCAGCCCTTCACATAGGACCGGTGAGGATTGATCTTGTACCACCACAGCGTCGGGATCATATGAACCTGATCGCTAAGCGCGCGCTTTTCAAACTCACGCATGATCGAGCGCTGCTCTTTTTCCGTACCGGCGCGGAGCAGACGGTCATAGATCTTCTCCAGGACATCGTCCTTGTAGCCACCATAGTTATTGCCAGCGCTGCCAAGGAACTTGGTGACATCGGCAATCGGGTTCACGACAGACTGGCAATTGAAGTCGATTGAAACATCGAAATCAAACTTTTTGCGCAGCTTGGCGTAGAACACCGGGCTCGGGTTGACCTGCTGTTCAGCAGAGATGCCGACCTGTTTCCACTGATCGATCAGCCAGGTGCCGACAACCTTGTAAGGCTGGTCAACGCCACGGTTGTTGAAGATCAGCTTCAGGTTCGGAACACCAGCTTCTTTAAGCAGACGCCTGGCTTCCTTCCGGTTGGCTTCCACATCGGTGCCGAAACCGGTCAGCTTCAACAGCTCTTCCTTGGTCGCTGCGAGCGGATGGTTCGGGAAAACCACGCCGCCGACCGTTTTCACGATGGCGATCTTGGAGAGATATTTTGAACCGCCCCAGCGATCGAGAGCCAGTGACAGGGCTTTTCTGACGCGTGCGTCGTCAAAAGGTTTGCGGCGCTGGTTCGGCGTTGCGAACAGAGCGCAGTTCCAGTCACTTTCCTGGACCGTGATCTTGTCGCCAAGAGCCTTCACCAGATCATCACGAGCCTTTGGCGGAAAGCCGCGGAACTCGATGGCCGCGCGGTCGCCGCGAATGGCCTGCAGGCGCAGCGCCATCTTCGGGGCCGAGATCGCTTTAAAGCCATCCAGGTAAGGTTTGCCCTTGTGATGATAGTTGGCGTATTTCTTGCCTTCTACAAACGAACCAGGCTGATGCTGCACGAAGGTAAAGGCGCCCGTGCCATTGATGTTTTTCTTGTGCCAGGTGTAGCCGTGCGTATCGAGGTCCTTCTTCGAATAAACGAAGTTGAACGGCATGGCGACGGACGGGATGAACGAGCCCGACGGGAACTTCAGCTTGAAGGTCACTTCGTATTTGCCAGTAGACTCTACACTGTCGACCATCTTGAAGAAAGCCTTACGGGCAGAAGCAATGCCCTCGGGCGGGAAGATAATCTTTTTAAAAGTGGCAGTGATGTCGTCAGCCGTCAAAGGCGTGCCGTCATGAAATTTAACGTTCTGACGGATCTTGAAAACGAATGTCTTGAAGCCGTCTGCGCCCTTGGGAACATCACCTTCGCACAGATCACAGATGAAATCTGTCGGCGATTGCGGGTTGTCCGGATTGACCCGGATGAGGGTCGCATAGAAGGGCCGGATCGGATGGATCATGCCGAAGGTGCCTTCGATATGTCCGTCATAGGACGGGATCTTGGACGCAACCACAAAGGTGAGCACTCCTCCCTTCTTCACTGCATGCGCAGAGTCGGCCAGACCGAACGACAGGGCAAGCCCAGCCGCCAGCGGTATGGCGTATTTCAAACGTGGGAACTTCATAAGTTTCCTCCCTTACTTGTTTGAGAACTTTTGCGTGTCCTCACAACGCTTCTGCCCTTCTTTATGGGGGCAATTCAGATTTCGGAACAGGCAGCCCAGTGGCCCGGCCTGATCTCTCTGAATTCTGGCACATTTTTCTTACATGCATCAACCGCGATTGGACAACGCGGGTGAAACACACATCCGCTAGGAGGGTTAATCGGGCTTGGAATTTCACCCTTGATAACCGGGTGCTTGCGCTTCGCCTCAATCGTCGGATCGGGGATCGGAACAGCGTTCAGAAGCGCCTGCGTATAGGGATGTGCCGGATGGTCATAAAGTTCATCGCAATCGGCCAGCTCAACGATGGTCCCCAGATACATCACCGCAACGCGGTGGCACAGGTGACGCACGACGCTAAGATCATGAGCGATAAACAAATATGTGAGGTTGTACTCGTCGCGCAGATCCTCAAGCAGGTTGATGACCTGGGCCTGAATTGACACATCCAGCGCCGACACCGCTTCATCGCAAATGATGAATTCCGGCTTGACCGACAAGGCGCGTGCAATGCCGACGCGCTGGCGCTGGCCGCCGCTCATCTCATGCGGGTAGCGGTCGGAGAATTTCGGGTTCAGGCCGCAAACCGTCAGCAGTTCCGCCACGCGCTTGTCGCGCGCCTCCTTGTTCGGCTCAGTTTTGTGCACCAACATCGGCTCGGAAATGATATCGCCGATCTTCATGCGCGGATTGAGCGAGGAATAAGGGTCCTGGAATATTACCTGTATGCGCTGGCGCAGAGGACGCATCTCCTTCAAGTCCAGCTCGGTCAGATTGATGCCATCATAAATAATGTCGCCTTCGGTCGCTGTTTCCAGCTGCAGGATACAGCGCCCCGTGGTCGTTTTTCCGCACCCTGACTCCCCAACAAGACCCAGCGTTTCACCCCTCATGATGTCAAAACTGATGCCATCAACCGCCTTCACATGCGCAACGATCTTGGGAATAATAGCTCCCTCGGTTACCGGAAAGTACATTTTGAGACCGCGCACATTAACCAGTGCTTCGCGATGAGGCTGCTTGGGCGCGGTGCGGCGAGCAGACTTTTTGCGTTTTGCCGGGGCCGCGCGCTTCGCGGGTTTGGCCTTGCGCTTTGTTGTTCTAGCCTGCGCGGCACTCATGACGCCTTCCTCATTCTTTTTGATTTCGCCGCTGCACCTGAAGCCTTGGCGACCTTGTCTCTCTCCCAGCACGCCACGATGTGCGGGCCCTTGATCTTCTCAAGCGGCGGAAATTCTTTCGCGCATTGCGCGGTTGCAAATCCGCACCGGGGCCGGAACGCACAGCCTTCGTCCAGGCGCGTCAAATCCGGTGGCTGACCCTCGACGGGGTCAAGCTTGGCCTGGCGCGGCAGATCCATCCGAGGCACCGATTTCAGCAGCGCCAGCGTGTAGGGGTGGCGCGGGGTATGATAAATATCCTTTGCCGTCCCGCTTTCGATGATTTTGCCCGCATACATGACATTCACGCGATCAGCATAGCGCGCCACAACGCCAAGGTTATGGGTAATCACGATCAGCGCGACGCCCATTTTCCGCGTCAACTCCTTCATCAACTCAAGGATCTGAGCCTGAATAGTCACGTCAAGCGCGGTGGTTGGTTCATCGGCGATAATCAGTTTCGGTTCGCAAGCGAGCGCCATGGCAATCATGACGCGCTGGCGCATGCCGCCGCTCAGATGATGCGGATACTGGACAAGGCGCCGGTCCGGCTCGGAAATGCCCACCAGTCCGAGCAATTCAACTGCACGGTCATTGGCCTGCTCTCCGGTCACGCCGAGATGCTCTTCCAGCGTTTCGGTTAACTGCCGTCCGATGGTCAGTACCGGATTGAGAGATGTCATCGGCTCCTGAAACACCATGGCGATGTCCTTGCCGCGAATGCCGCGCATCTCGTCTTCGGTAATCTTCAGTATATCCACGCCATTGAAGAGGATGCTTCCTGCGACAATTTTGCCGGGCGGATCTGGAATCAGACGCAGAATGGACATGGCGCTGACGGATTTGCCGCAACCCGATTCCCCGACGATGGCAACCGTTTCGCCTTCTTCTACGTCATAGGTGATGCCGTCGACCGCTTTAACGGTCCCGGCGGATGTGTAGAACTGAGTTTTCAGTCCATCAATCTCAAGCAACTTGGGCAAAGACCCAACCCCTCCCTAACTCATAGAGTTATCCATACGGCCTGATTTTAGCATGTCCGCTTATGGATGCGGATTCTTTACGGTGCCGTGCTGGCTTTCAGTATTAACTCCGTTATTCGGTTACGTTTTTTTCGTTAAATCGTCCCATTTTACAAGACGTTTCGTCTCATTTTACGAATCTGCCTTTAGAGCTGTCAACCTGATACTCGGCCTTGCCGATTGCCCCTTAAAAGGCAAATGGGCGCACCTTGGTCATGACAGTTCGCTTATTCCTGATGGTTATTATTAGCTGATAGAATTAGATCGCACGCCCAATCCAAAGGATGGTCAGGCGAAAGTCAAGGGTGGTTTTGAGAACTTGTTTATGGCAGGAGCTGCTTTTGCTGTTGGCGCACCATCCAAATGTCAGGTGCTGGGTGCGTCGAGCATTTCAAGATTGTTCAATACATACGGATTTCCCGGATCCTTGGCGAGAGCGGCATTGAAGTGTTTACGCGCTTTTTTCAGGTGACCTTGTAAATAATGGTGGTACCCCAAGTTATTATGAACTGTCGCCGTATGACCCATTTGCTTGACCACTACTTTATAAGCCCGGGCGGCCAAATCAAACCGGCGAAGCCGGTCGTAGGACGCTGCCAGCCCGAGCCATGCGACAGTCTGATTGGAGTCTTCCTCGACAGCCTGACGGAAATATTTTTCCGCCAGACCGTAATCTTCATTCTTGAAATGCAGTTTTGCCTTGGCCAGGGGTTTTTCAGATTTGGGAACCAGCGTGAAAAGCCCTTTGCGGTCATCCCCGGCAACCAGAGAAGCGTCACCGCCGCTGCCCCGATTTCCTGAGCACGCTGAAAGAAGCGCCGCCGCCAAAACTATCAACCAGATTCGATAAGACATAAGGACCCCGCCAAGCGGCTTCTGCCGCGGTAGGTCATTATAGTAAAGACGTTAACCATCCGGGGCACGCCTATGCTTGCAACACGCTAAATGAAGGGTTAACGCGCCGGTCATGCTCACCGGCTAAATGGCGCTGGTGCTACATAGTGGTAACGCGCACATAAACCGGCAGCAGAATGACAACCAGGATAACCGGGAATACAAACATGGTGAGCGGCACCGTCATCTTTGCCGGCAGCGCATGGGCTTTTTCTTCCGCCAGCGACATGCGTTTGTCGCGCATTTCCTCGCTGTAAATCCGTAAGGCATGGGACAGGCTCGTGCCAAGCTCCTCTGACTGTTGCAGCAGGGAGCCAAGGGCGTGTGCTTCATCGATACCCATGCGATTCGCCAGCGTGTTAAACGCCTCGGTGAGTGTGCGCCCCGCCCGCAGTTCCAGGCTGGCAAGATGCAGGCAGGCGCCAAGATGCGGAAATGAGGGCGCCAATTCGACGCTGACCCGGCCAATGGCCTGGTCGATGGAAATGCCAGCCTCGGCGCAAATCACCATCAGGTCCATAAAATCAGGAAACCCGTCTTTGCATTGCTGCTGAAGCTTTTTGATGCGTTTGGATATAATGAGGCTCGGCACGATCAGCCCCGCAACGGATGATCCAAGCAGAAATGCGGGGAATTGCGTAGAGTCCAGGTCGAAGACCATAATCTGGTCGGCGATCAGGAATACGGCCGGAAATACACAGGCCAGAACAACGCGGATGAGATAGTACCAGGCGACCGCGGCGGGTTGAAAAAAACCAGCATTGTTCAGATTTTTGCGGACCGCGGATACGGAAGTTTCACTAACCGGTACGAAATGGGCTGCCACGGTGGACAAAAGCCTGCTGGCCCCCGCCAACTTCTGATGCCGTATGGAGCGGCGATCAGACATCGCATCTTCCTGGGCATCGGCGATGGGCGCCAGTGCACGGCGTCTGATCCCCTCGCGCGCACGCCAGGTCCTGCCAATTGCGTAGGTGCCGACTGTCACGATCGCGCAGATGCACAGACTGATCGCGAGCAAAACGCCCGACTGGTAGGTTGTGAGAAATTCAACGATCATTACTGCATCCGGAGTTTACATTTTAGACTTTGAAATTGACCATGCGCATCATGATGATATTGCCAACCAACATCATCGCGGCAGCGCCTCCCAGCCCTTTGAAAACCGCTGGTTCGTCCCAGATTCCGCCATAAAAATCCGGGGCAAAAATCAGCAGCACGCCAAATACGAGAATGGGCAGGCAGCTGAGACCTATTGCTGACATGCGCCCTTCCGCCGAAATCGCCCGTACCCGGCGCCGCATCTTGAAGCGGGCGCGCAGGACTTTTGACAGATTGGAGAGCAACTCGCTCAGGTTACCGCCGGTCTTCGACTGAATGGAGATCGCCGTCACGACAAGCGAGAAATCATCCTGCCCCACACGGGCGCTCATCTGGTGCATGGCGGTCTCCAGATCCAGACCATAGGTCAGCTCATCGGTGGTCAGGCCAAACTCGGTGCCGATAGGGTCGGGCATTTCGCGCGCAACCATGGAAATCGCGACGGGGAGTGGATGACCAGCCTTGAGGCTGCGAACCATGATGTCCACCGCTTCGGGCAGTTGTTCCTCGAACAAGGAGCACCGCCGCTTGCGCAAATAACGCAACACGAACACCGGCACTCCAATGCCGCCGGCTAGTGCGGCCGGGATACAGAACGGCCAGGCAAAATCCATAATCAGCGTGGCGATGCTTGCGGCGACAGCCATGAGCGTCATAACTCCGGCCAGCTTCCAGATACCCATCCTCAAGCCCGATTGCAGCACGAGCTGGTTGAACCAGATGATTGGCAGGCGGTAACGCCCTTCCGATGTCAGACCGCGATCACGGCGCAGTTGAACGAGCACATCATGCTGATCCTGAGCGGTGTCCAGCAGCTTGAGCCGGGAATTGACCTTGCGCACATAGGAAGACCGCTTGGCAATCGCCATATAGGTCGCCTCGACGCCAAGAAACACAGCGGCTCCGAAGAGAATATAGATCGCGTTTTGTGTAAGCTCCGGAGACATCTAAAGCGGATCCTTGGGGTCAAAATATTCACCCGGGATTTCGATCCCGTGCGATTTGATTTCATCGAGAAATTTGGGCCGCACGCCGGTGGCGCGGAATTCACCTATGATGGTTCCGTCCTCTTCCGTGCCAATGCGATCGAACTTGAATATTTCCTGCATCTGCACGACGGGACCTTCCATGCCGGTTATTTCCGACACCGATGTCAGACGCCTCGTGCCGTCACTCAGGCGCGAAAGCTGCACGAAAATGCGCACGGCGGAGGCAATCTGCGCGCGCACACTTGCTTCGCTCATATTGGTTCCGGCCATGCCAACCATATTCTCCAGGCGTGTCAGTGCATCACGCGGAGTGTTGGCATGGATAGTCGCCGCAAGCATCGCCACGCTGATTATGGATTTTGCCTGGCCGTTCTGTATCCCGGCCGCACTAGCCGGCGGCATTGGAGTGCCGGTGTTCGTGTTGCGTTATTTGCGCAAGCGGCGGTGCTCCTT
>CAYOEI010000406.1:0-6863 GCA_964402825.1 uncultured Hyphomicrobiaceae bacterium | reverse complement strand
CCTCGGGCATAGGCCGCCAGCGCGGCCCCATCACCGTCCAGTAGCATCTGCAGGGCTGGCCGGCTTACCTTCCAGCGCCCTCCGACTTGTCGTCCTATCGGCATATGACGCGAGATGAAGCGATGCTGCTGAAGTGCTTCGATACGGCGAGGGACGGGCGCACGCGCTACACGGCGCACACAGGTTTTGAGAACCCCAACGCGCCTGAGGGCACGCCACCGCGCGAAAGCATCGAAGTGCGCACGCTGCTCTCATTCGGCTAAAGAGGTTTTGAATGAAACCGCAAACCAGGCCGCTCGCTTCTCTACGTGGTCGGTCTTGCGGGTGGGAACAGGCTGCCACAAGCATTGGTTGGATCGGACTGGAGAACCTCGCCTTGGTGCAGGTAGCGAGAGTCCGCTTTGGGTCAGGAGCGGATATTCAGCGAGGCAAATTTGACTTCCGCTTTACCCCCGTAAGCGGACAAGGTGTGGACTCACGGTAAACATCGATCCGAAAGCCGCTCCCGCTGCGCGGGGCCTGCGCGGGCGCGCGCTCCCGCGCGGAGGCCCGAGGCGAAGCCGAGGAACAGCCGTGAGCGATATAAAACCTGCGATACGGAACAGCTTTGCCGCATCTCGCCGGCTACCTCGCACCGCGCGGCTGGCCATTGAGGCCCGCCCGTCAGGGCGCGCCCGCGCAGGCCCGTCCGCAGGACGGAATAGCCGTGAGCGATATAAAACCAGCGCAGCGGAACAGCCGTGAGCGAAACAAACCAGCGCAGCGAAATAAATCTCTCCTCACTCCGCCACAACCGTGTAGCTGTAGCTTGAGCCGTCCGGGCTCGAAATATCCGCCGGGTCGGAGAGCAACGTGAAGGTGGGCCGGTAAATGCCTTTTTTATCCCCGGCGGTGAACTCGAGCAGCATGATGGCGCCGCCGAGTTTTTTGCCCGCACGCGCGTTAAAGGCGCTTGTCGGACCGGACAGATAAAGCCCGCCGCGCACCAGCGGCGTGCTCACCTGATGCCCCTTGGCGCCATCCGGCGCGGCGATGGTGACGCCGCCGATAATCCGGTCCTTCCCAGGGTCGAGCAGGCCATCGCCGTTGCTGTCCTGCAAGATCAGCCCGGCGGTATAGCGCTGCAACGCGGGCGGCAGGGAATAGTTGAAGATCGCCAGCTGCCCGGGGGACAAAACCCCGGCGCCCATGATGCCCTTGTTGCCAAAGCCGCGATTGCGCTCGAACAGCAGGAACGCCAGCGGCACGGTCTCATCATTCGCGCCAACGGTTTGTCCGGGCGCGACGCGCTGCCAGTTGTGGTTGCGTTTGGCATGGGGAATGTTGGTCGGAAAAATCTGCGGCCGGGGCTGGCTCAGAAACTTTATCTCGCCGCCCCCCCGGCTGACAATTTCCCCGCTGCCGTCAAAAATACGAACCTCAACCCGGCCGCTCTCTCCCCGCGAAACAAAAGCCATCTTCATGCCCACATGGACAATCTTGATGCCGCGCTGGGGGAGAGGATCGCGTTTGGCTCCGGGAACCTGCGTCATCAGCGCGGCGGCGGCGAGACCATCAGGCGTTTTCGGCATGATGACAAAAGTGTTTTCGTTCCTGCCCTGGGAAACCGTGTATCCCGCCGTCCTGCCCGGCAGACCCTGTTGCGGGGTGCCGGCAACCAGCAGAATGGAAGGCTGCGCCAGCGCTATATTGGCGTCGCGCTGGAACCCTTCAAGCATTTCAACTTCCATGCGCCCGCCCGGCGGAATGCCGTAGCCGGTGACGGCCGGATCCATGAAGTCCAGCCCCCGGGCCCCGTCGCGCTGCAGGTAGATGTTGATGCCGCTGCGAATATCGCGAACCGTGCCATTGGCGAAAATCGGCGACGAGACCACCATGGAGACAAGACCCTCAGCGGAAACCGCGGGATTTCCCGCCGGGAAAAGCACCAGGAAAAGAACCAAAATGGCCGTTGCAAACTTCATGCGGGAAACCTCAACGAGAGCGGCAATAGATACTTTACCCATGATCGGGCGATAACGGGCGGTCATATCTTGTTGATGAGCCCGGGCGGGAATGACTGTTATTCTGATGGCCGGGAAAATACAACGTGACGGGTCCGCTAAAAGTATGTTGTTATCTGTGCTGCTTGAGCAAGGAGCGAGCGATTTTTTTTGCAACGCTCCTTTATAAAAAAAACATCAGTTTTAAGCGTAACCTTGGGAGGGTACATATGAGCAAAATCAAAAAAATAGATCGCCGGTCTTTTGTGAAGAACACCGGTTTACTCGCGGGCGCCACGGCTGTTGCTACCGTAGCGGCCCCGGCAATCGTTCAGGCCAGAACGGAGATGGCGATCGTCTCCACATGGCCGCGTGATTTTCCGGGCCTCGGTATCTCCGCGCAGCGTCTCGCCAAGCGTATACCGGAACTCACCGAAGGCCGGATCAATGTGACCTACTTCGCTTCTGGCGAAAAAGTCGGCGCATTCGACAGCTTTGACGAGGTTGCTTCGGGCAAATCCCAAGCCTATATCGCCGCGGATTATTACTGGAAGGGCAAGCATCCCGGATGGGCCTATTTCACGGCCGTGCCATTCGGACTGGTTTTCTCCGAAATGGAAGCCTGGATGAAATTTGCCGGCGGACAAGAGCTGCTCGATGAAGTCGGCGCCGAATTCGGCATCAAGGGCTTCCCATGCGGCAATACCGGCGTGCAGATGGGTGGCTGGTTCAACAAGGAAATGGAAAGCGCTGACGACTTTAAGGGTCTGAAGATGCGCATCCCGGGCCTTGGCGGCGACGTTCTCGCCAAGCTCGGCGCTTCGCCGGTTTCTCTTCCTGGCAGCCAGATTTATGAAAACCTGGTTTCAGGTGCAATCCAGGCGACAGAATGGGTTGGCCCATACAATGACTATTTCATGAAATTCTACGAGGCAGCCAAATATTACTACTATCCAGGCATGCACGAGCCAGCATCACAGCTTAGCTTGGGCATGAACAAGTCCTGGTGGGAAGGCCTCTCGAAGACCGATCAGGCGATTGTCGAAGCCGCCTGTAATGAAGAAAACTCGCGTCAGATGGCCGAGACCAACGCCAATAACGGTGCGTTCCTCGAAAAGCTGATCAAGGAGCACGGCGTCAAGCTGCGCAAATTCAACGACGACATCTATGACAGCTTCGGTGAAGCCGCCAAGGAAGTCTTCGACGAAGTTCGCCAGCACTCCAAGCTGTCAGCGAAAGTCCATGAGAGTTTCGCCAAGGTGCGCAGCGACGTTGGCGCCTGGACCGGTCTTTCCGACACTGCCTATACGCAACAACGCAACCGCGTGCTGGGCATCGGCTAGGTCTGAAAACTCGAAATAGCGACAATGGAATTGGGACGGGGTTTTGCGCCCCGTCCCTTTCTGGGGGGCATCGCTTATGGCCGGGAAGACACGCGCCAAGGCAGCACGCCACACTATGAAGACCAACTCAGGTCATGAAGCGTCCGCGCTCATGGCCCGTTGCTTTACGTGGGGCATCATTGCCACCACTGCCGCATTTCTGTTGAACAATTATCTGACAAACTGGCGTGGCTGGCCGGGCCCAACGACACTTTTTGCGGGCGGAACAGATACGGGTTTTATTTTTGCCCTGATGCAAGCGGGGCTCTATGTGCTCGGGCTCGCCGCGGCAACCGGCGCCGTCCTGGCGACGAAATCACGCATGCCGCGCGCTGACTGCGAAATCATCTTCTCAATAACCGCTTACATCATCCGGGCGGCATTCTGGGCCGTCTTTCTGGTCGGCTTCACAGATATGGTCGTCTCTTTCTTAAGGGTTGAAGGCCTTCTTCCGGCGCTGTTCGGCGATAAGCTCGCGATTGACCTTGGCCGCTCCAGCTTCCGCGGCCTCTATGTCCACTTTCCAATGGTCGCCCTCGGTCTTGGGATCGCGGCGTTTCATCGTGGACTGGGATTTCCCTGGCTGGCTCTCCTGGTGGTGGCCGCCGAGTTACTCATCGTGCTGACACGATTTATATTTTCCTATGAGCAGGCTTTCATGGCTGACCTGGTGCGCTTCTGGTACGCATCGCTGTTTCTTTTCGCCAGCGCCTATACTCTTTTGGAAGAAGGTCACGTCCGGGTTGATATTCTGTATTCCGGCTTCACGGACCGTACCAAAGGCCTCGTCAATGCGTTAGGCAGCGTAGTTCTCGGCATCTCGCTCTGCGCGGTGATCATGTTCTACGGAATGCAGGGCAAAGCGACGATCATCAACGGGCCGTTGTTAATCTTCGAAACCACTCAAACCGGATTCGGCATGTATGTGAAATACTGGATGGCCGGATTCCTTGCGATTTTCGCTGTCAGTATGCTGATCCAGTTCGCAGGCTATTTCCTCGAAGGCGTCGCCGATTATCGCGGCGACCCCGACAAGCGCGTGATGGACTCCGAAGGCGCTCTGGAGGCGTAGACGCAGGATATGGAACTCTTTTTTCTCCTCATTCTGGTTCTCCTCATGGCCAGCGCCCTGGGCACTGGTTTCCCGGTTGCTTTCGCACTGCCGGGTTCCGCCATCATCTCAGTCGGTCTTGCCGCCCTCACCGGCTGGCTCGTTACCGGCAGCCCTGATGCCTATTTCTACCAGGGTGGCCCCACGGAATGGTTGAATGCGGGGGTGACAAATTTCCGCGGGGTTTACTGGGAAGTTGAACGCGACACGCTGATCGCGATCCCGCTGTTTGTGTTCATGGGGATCATGCTGCAGCGCTCGCGCATCGCCGAAGATCTCCTCGTCACCATGGCGCAGCTGTTTGGCCCCGTGCGCGGCGGGCTTGGCATGTCGGTGGTTTTCGTTGGAGCATTACTGGCGGCCACGACCGGCATTGTCGGCGCCACCGTCGTCGCCATGGGGCTCATCTCCCTCCCCGCCATGCTGCGCAACAACTATTCGCACCCGCTGGCGACCGGCACCATCGCCGCCTCGGGCACGCTGGGTCAGATCATTCCGCCCTCTATTGTGCTGATCATTCTCGCTGACCAGCTGGCAAGCGCCACCGACCAGGCCAGCACCTCGCGCAAAGCACTCTACAAGGCGTCCACGGGTGAGCTTTCGATGCCTTCCGCATTCGATGTCACCTCAACAAGCGCGGGCGAAATGTTCCTCGGCGCCTTGCTGCCGGGCCTCGTTCTGGTCGGTGTTTATATCGTGTTTATTGCGATCTATGCCTATTTCAAGCCCCAGGTTGCCCCCGCCATTCTTTATGACGGAAAGTATGACAGACGCTTTGCATTGCGCGTCGCGATGGCTCTGGTTCCCCCGCTGGCTCTCATATTCATTGTTCTGGGGTCCATCATCATGGGCATCGCGACCGTTAATCAGGCCGGCGCCATCGGCGCGTCCGGCGCCATGATCATGGGCAGCTACAGGCTGCGCGAAGGCCACTTCCGTGCTTATTGGCCGGCGATCCTCGCCCTTGTTTCAGTGGTTGTCATCATCACCACCACCCAGGTTCACCCCCTCAATATCAAGAAGATCGTCACCAGCTCAGATGTCCTCTGGCTGGTGATCGCAGTGAGCGCAGTAGCGGGGTTGCTGGCTGCGCTTTTCTGGAGCGGCCTGCGTGCTTTTAGAATCGACGAGACCCTGCGCGGTGTGATGGTCGAGACGGCCAAGACCACATCGCTGGTTTTCATCATCCTGCTGGGTGCGGCGATGCTCACGGCCGCATTCCGCGGCTTTGGCGGCGAGGTGCTGGTCAAGGATTTCCTGACCAGTCTGCCAGGCGGCTTCTGGGGCCAGTTCGTCATCGTCATGGCGGTGATCTTCGTGCTTGGATTCTTCCTCGACTTTATCGAGATAGCCGTCGTCGTTGTGCCTATCGTCGCGCCAATCCTGCTGGCGGACCCTTCAGCCAATGTCACCGCCGTGTGGCTCGGCGTCATGATTGGCCTCAACATCCAAACCTCATTCCTGACGCCACCATTCGGGTTTGCGCTGTTTTACCTGCGCGGCGTGGCGCCTAAAGCCGTCAAAACCCTCTCAATGTATAAGGGCGTCATTCCGTTCATCATCATGCAACTGCTGGCGCTTGTGGTCGTTGCCTACAGCCCGTCGCTTGTGAACTATCTGCCAACCCGCCTCTCGCTGACCAGCGAAACGGCGCCGCCGCCGGTCAATCCGAAGCTGCAGCAATGCATCGAGCAATATGTCTTTAACGAGTACAGCGCCAAAGGTGAGAAAATCCGCTCGGCGATTGCTCAGGTGAACGGACTGGAACTGACCGCCCTGCCGAAAAAATTACAGAAAAGCCTGAAGGCAAGTTTTGAGAACGCCGGCAAGACATTCGCCCTGCGCGACGACATATACACCAAGCTTGCGGCAATCGACGCGGCCACGCCGGCTTATAGTCCATTACATCGGCAAGTACGCGAGATTGAAGCCGCCATCCACCGCCTGAAGCTGGATGAGAAAGCGCTCCAGACCGGGTTACGGCAGCTGACAGGACCCGATGCTCCGACGCGCAGAACCCAGATGGAAAGCAGCCTTAAACATATAGCCGCTGAACAAAAAGCGCTCAAAGCCACTATTCCGGCGGAGTGGACGGAACGGCATAAAACCTTCGCCAATTTGCTGAAGAAAGAGACAAATGCGCGGCGGCTTTACCGGCGCAATGTGGACGGCGCTTATGAGCCGGTACAAAATGTGGTTGAGACCATTGCCGCGGCGGGAGAGCTGGCGGACCTTAAAAGCGCGATCGATGGATTACGCGATGTTATCAATTCACAAGAGCCCAAGATGGCGGTGAAACATATCGCGAAACTGCTGCCGAAAGTCGGGGCGGTTGCCGGCGCCCGCAAGATCAGATCGAAACTCTCAAATGTCCGCCGTGCATTGAAG
>CAYOEI010000405.1:0-4535 GCA_964402825.1 uncultured Hyphomicrobiaceae bacterium | reverse complement strand
GCCCGTTTTTGCTCCGTTGTGGTTTGGTCCGCTAAAACACGATCCCGGGCTGCCCGCTTTGCGGCAACATTCGCGGCGGCACCCTTGTTGGCTCTTTCGACCTTGGCTCGTGCGGCGTCTACGATCCCGGGCGCGGCAGCGCGGGCGTCGGCTGCAGCCAATTTGTTGCTGTTCGCAACCGCCAGCTCTTTTTCGAGGGCGCGGATATTTGCGCGTTGCTCGGTTGTTGCCCCCAACGGCTGCCACCCTGCCGAGCTATACCAATCGGACACTGCGGCGGCGGTATGCTCATCATAGGGCCCCTCAATGGGGCCGGGATCAAAGCCCAGCCGCTTGAGACTACTTTTTAATTGGCGCACATCTCCACCGGAAACACCGGCGACAAAGTCACGGTATGCCGGGATCTCGCCCTGTAAGGCGAAAACAGGGCGTCCCGAAGCGACGAGTATGACATCACCTTCCTTGAGCTGAGTTGCTGGCTCAGGCAACTTGCTGATCACACCTACATTAGGTTTCAAGGTGGATGGGACGATTGAGACCGACCGCGGCAATCGATATCGCGCCGTTCCGCGCGTCACCACTTTGGAACTCAGCACACGCCTTTCGACCGGGACCAGAATTGGCGACGGCGTTGGCGGCGCTGTTCGCGCTGCCATTTCCGCTGGAGACTTAATGTTCGATCCTGCCACCCAACTTCCGGCCGCAGCAAGAACCACAAGCCCAAGGACAAGAAGGAGCGTTAAGATTCGCTTTCTGCTCACGGTGACCTTTGTTTATTGGCTATAGCGCCCATGAGTTCACCCTCCGCCTGGTTGAATTGGATCAACACCCAAAATGTTACACCCAGGATTGGCGGTGGCAATTTCGAGAGCCCACCTTGTCATCTCGCAAGGCGTCTGGGCTCCGGTGAACAACGGCGCAGGAGCAGCATCACTCATTCTGTTCGACGAGCAAATAATTCACGATGAATTTTCTCCTCAACGGGATCGAAAACTTCGGATTCCAATTTCATGGAGATCACGGCCACCGCACGCTCGTAGGCCTGGAGTTTTTTCAAGGCGGCCCGGCCTTCAGTCGACATTTTGTCGACCGGGACGGTTGCGCCACCCGTGATGGCATCAAGCCGTTTCCTAATATCGGACTCGACCTCGTCTGGGTGATCGTAGTTGAAACCCGCCTTCCGCATTTCTTCGGAATATATCTTGAGCGTCTTGATCATACGCGGATCCTTATTAACGAGCGCATCCAAGGGATTGTAGTAGGTTGCGCGCAACTGCTCAGGCTTAAAGACCTGTTCGATGGCCTTGCGGGTGCAACCACCGGCGCGCGAGAAGTCCTCGGTCTCCAGCCCGACCGCGAACGTCGCGTCGGTATGGTCGCCGAAGAGCGTACGGTTGTAGGCAACCTGATCGGCGGGAGACAGATTTCGAAAAATTCGAACATTCCTTTTGCCCAAGCCGATTTTGCCTGGACTGTAGCCATCGGTAAGCTGCGAGTGCTTACCTGTATAAAGCGTCGAAATGCCGAATCCGTAGCGGGCTGTGAAACCTGACTCACTCAGTCCTGGAAGTGATTTATCGGCAATCATCCCCCGTCTAACCGTCCTGTAATCGGCGGCGATATATTTGAACCCCGCTTTCCTCATGCATCGGGAAATCAGGAGTTCGACGTCCTCAGTAGCTTTAACGAGTTCCCTTTTGGTTAGGCCGAATTCCTCCTGACCCGGCAAACGGTCTTTGGCCATACCAGTTCCGGAGGCGATTGCGAGCATGCCAATACCGAGCCCAAAGGCCAGTAGACGAAATGAGCGGTTATGAAGCCCAGCGCTTATGGCTTTGATCATTCGCAGGACATGTCGAACAGTTTTCATAAAACACTTTTTCCTCATCTTTACCCAAGTCTCGAAGCACAGTTGTGCTCCTCATTGAGCGAACTTGGCTCAAGCATTATCAATCGCTTCATCAAGAAACACAAAACGGTGCTCCAAAATCATTTGTCTTCCAAGCGTTAGACTCTATCCACCGGAGACAGGCTTGAGGCATGGAGGAGTGACGACAGCTGATGTTTTCCAGGCTAGCCCCAATTCCGTGGAAATTCATAGTCAAACAATGACACGAGGTCCGGTTCGCTCGTATGCCGCTCCACCTTGGCTACGATAGCCGCTCTCTCCTTGCGGCGGTGCCCCGACAGTGAGACGGGTGGTGTTTTCGAAACCTTCACAATTTGCACCGGATCTAGCCCAGGCTCGTCACAATCCCATACGACGCACACAAAGAACTCGTTTCCAAGAGTAACGGATGGCCTGATCTACAGTTTCCATACCTCAGCTGAGAGCCAGCGCATTCGATAAGTCAATGATAATGGGTGCTCCTGTGAATGGTCTCGCTTTGACTGGCCGACCCGGCGATCAATCCCGATAATCGACGCGATCGAAAGCGTTACCGGTTGATTGATCGAAGCTAACTTGCCTTCCCGGCTTCACAGAACGCTCGGCTAAGGAAAAAGTATCGTCCCGAATCTTTGACCAAGGCGCTGGTAGAACCTCGGCTGCCTTGAGCGACGTTTCCCCATGTCATTGCTCTCGTCGCAGCGGAAATGGGAAATGGCAAAGCGCGTAGTTCTCTGGACCACACTATCGGAGCCTTGGTGAAATCCTGCGCTCGCCTCACCCTCACCGGAACCTATTTCTCTTCGTCCGCCTTTTCGATTCCTAGAACCGCACCTCACTCGATACCAACGAAGACCGTGGTCGCCGGGCCATGTTTCGCCTCTACCTCAACGAGGTAGTCAGGTTGATCGAATTTTCTGTCAACCTACGACGAATTCATGGCCCGGCATGAGAGGATTTTTTGCTCAATGTTGAGTGAGCGAGGATTTCCCCTTCAAGTTCCGATCTTTGGACGCGAGGCGAGGCGGCCAATCACTATTACATACCTCTCATTACCTTACCTGTCGCGATGTTAACGAAAACATCTCGCGTCTCTCCGTCTGCCTTCGCAATGACCTCCACGATGTAGACATTGTGTCTGCCAAATCTTTCAATTTTGATGGAATGAACCTTGCCTGGGACTTCCTCGAGCGCGATTGCCTCTGCGCCCAACCCGTCAACCGTTGCAACCGGCGGCTCAATTATCTTCACCGGATTCCTATGAAATTTTCCGAAACTCGACATGTCCGAATTGGGCAATGCGTCGGACGCGATCAGTTCGCCATCCGAGGTGTCCTTGACGAGTCCCACTCCTTTACACCACCACTTGTCAGTAACATCGGATGGATTGGTGAGACTATTTTCACGGACTCTCAAACAATTTTCGAATGTGCCGGCTGGAACAGTAATTTTCACTCCCGTCTCCAGGTTCTCTGAATAACCATAAGCTTCGGCCTCATGTCCGTCGTAGATATATCTCGCTCCCAAAGCGATTGTTCCAGGCATAAGCAGGCCAGGCTCGGCCATACCCCCGCCATCCTTTTCGCCGACACGCCACGTTCCGGCAAAGACCTTCCGCCCTACTTGATCTACTTCCCAGCTTATTTCCCCGAACGCGTACATAGCGTTGGTTATCTTGTCGATGCAAAACCAGTTGTGCGCCTGCTGGTCATAGACGCCATCGAAAAATTCTTCTTCCTGGACTACTGCACACTCGAACTTACCAATACCTGGAACATCGAATTTTTCGGTTTTTTCGAGAACGATAATTTCTTTGCGCAGGACACCCCATGGATGATTTGGATGCTCCATGATAAATCTAAAGCCTGGCTTGAGAGGAAAATAGAGCGGATTGTGTCCTCTTGGCGACAGATTTTCTCCCTTCAAATTCCAGTCTTTAAGTGAGGAAAAGGTGACCCTGGCGCCGCCCTGTGTGCGCTTGACGGCCTGCATTTTCTCTGTAGTTGCCGTGCGGTGATGCGGCTCGCTAGCCGTAGGAGCGGCGCTCTGCGCCATCGCTGTGTTGATAGACAAACCGAGCCCAGCGAAGCTCCCAACGATCGCTGCCGGAATAATCCATTTTCTCTGGCGTGAATAACTGCCCGCTAATCTCATAGCTGTACTCCAATTTCAACGGTTTACTAACTCGGGCTCCACGTGGGCCACACTCTATTTGTGGTCAGCCAAATTCTCCGAGGCATAGTTGCCACAAGCATAGGTCGGATACGCTTTCACCTTAGCTCTCCATCCTCACACTGCGATCCTTTCTCCTGTTCTATCGCCGATTTAACGGCATTAACCAGGCTCAAAAGGAACGGGGTTCGAAAGCTGCCGTTCGAATAATAGCAGCATCACAAATTCCATCTAAGCGTCACCACAAAAGATAATTAAATCTTCGCAAGACTCTTCACTGGCAAGACGGGTTTGCCCGGAAGTTTCGGCTGGCAAGAGCCCACTTGTCCACTTGTCCTTATCGACAAGCCCGTCTTGCCAGTGAGGAGCCTGCCGAGACATCGAAATTAATTATGCTAGCGATAGCGGTTCAGAAAAACTCAGCCATGCTGCTATTAATCGAATGGCAGCTTTCGAAACCTGCTACTTGCATTCG
>CAYOEI010000404.1:0-5550 GCA_964402825.1 uncultured Hyphomicrobiaceae bacterium | reverse complement strand
TGGCTGAATTGTCTCTGGCTGATTTATCGCTGGCTGAATTGTCACTGGCTGATTTGTCGCTGGCTGAATTGTCGCTGGCTGATTTATCGCTGGCTGAATTGTCACTGGCTGATTTGTCGCTGGCTGAATTGTCACTTGTGGCCACCGCTGGCGCAGCTTCCGGCTGTGCGCGGCCATCCCCTTCGGCTGAAGCGTTCTGCCGGTCTCTGCCCGATCCGTTCATCCCATCGCCCTGACCCTGAGCGGCAAGGGTTGCCTGCTGTTGCGCCTGATTGGCCATGATAATGCGGTTATAATGCTCTGCATGCTGGAGATAACTTTCTCCCGCCACGCTATCGCCGAATACCTGAGCATCGCGTGCAAGCACCGTATATTTTTCGGCGATGTGCGATGCCGTACCTCTGATCTTCACGTCAGGGCCGTTCGACTCAAGATTACGGCTGAGCGGATTCTGCGGCTTGCGGCCACGTCCACGTCCACGCCGGTTTTGTTGACCTTGCCTCATCGGCTTCCTTGTCCCGTTAGACATATTTTGAAATCCTGCCAGTCCTCAAATTGCTGTTATGCCCGGCTACTGCCGGCGCTCGCATCAGATCATTCTGGATTGCTCTGCCCTGTAATTCCCATCGCCTCGAACGGCCTTGAAAAATCCTCATTTACCGGATCGTTTTATCTGCCAGCCTCGGCAGTTCTTCTTAACGCCGTCTTAATTAAGGGCTCAGTCTTGTCAGAACCGGTTGCACTTCTGCAAAGCCGTTCCAGGCGGTCAGTAGCGAAGCCGCACTTTCTAACTTCATCCGCCACACAGGCGCGTCCGCACGCTTGTATCGAACATACTTTTCCGGTTATTTAGGCTTGCTCACTCTGACCATGTCACTTACATGCGAACCGATCAGGCTGAATGACCCTAGCGCGATCGAACGCAATTTCCAAGCCCCTTTTTCCCCTCAGTTAAAGGCATGATGAACGCCGCGCCGCGATACACCGGATTTGGCCCGCAAGATCAGACCGCTGATGCAGCTCATCATATGTACTTCCGTTGCCTTCGGCCTGAAACAGGGCGCAGATATCCGGAGCCTGCCCATAGCCAACTTCAAACAGCGCCCAGCCTCCTGGCTTGAGAACGCCGGCCAGCCGCGGAACTATCCAGCGATATGCCTCCAGCCCGTCGCTCCCTCCATCGAGCGCATCATGGGGGTCGTAGCCCGCCACTTCGGGCTCCAGCGAGGAAATCTCGCCGGAGCGTATATAGGGCGGATTGGACACGACAATATCGAAGCTCCCGCTCAGCCCATCCAGCCAGGACGTACATACGAAGCTGGCGCGCCCGCCAATCTGGTGGCGGCGCGCATTGGCCCGGGCAATTTTTAAAGTCTCGCGATTGCGGTCTGTGCCGACACCTTGCGCGGCACTCAATTCATGCAATAGAGCAATGAGGATACATCCTGAGCCGGTTCCAATATCGAGAATGGTAAGAGGTTCGGCGCCGGTATGATCAGCAGCCGCATCGAGAGCCGCCTGCACGAGCGTCTCCGTATCGGGGCGTGGATCGAGCGAGCTGGCGCCAAGCATAAAATCCAACC
The DNA here is from genome assembly GCA_964402825.1 of uncultured Hyphomicrobiaceae bacterium. GTDB lineage: Bacteria > Pseudomonadota > Alphaproteobacteria > Rhizobiales > Methyloligellaceae > UBA2767. The sequence goes on along the minus strand of CAYOEI010000404.1, from coordinate 3,967 downwards.
CCCAGAACTCGCGTTTACCGATGATCCGGGACACAGGCTCTCGTGCGCAGCGTCGATTGGCCGCACGCATGATATCGCGCAACGCCTCTTCGCCGAGAGGCCTCTCGGGATGCATCGCGAATGTCTCATGGGTGAGACCCGCCATGTGACAGATGATAAGCCGGGCATCGAGCTCTGGCGTGGGCACGTTATGTTCGCGAAAGCTGACCACCAAGGCCGTGAACGCGGTGTTGAGGCTTTGAGGCTGCATTGCAGCCATATTATGTAGCAGATTGCTCATCTATCGCTGCAAGCTGACTCGCCTGTTGCTCGGTAACGAGCGCGTCGATGATCTCGTCCAGACCGCCGCCCTCGAGCACTTCGGGCAGTTTGTGCAGCGTCAGGTTGATGCGGTGGTCGGTCACGCGCCCCTGCGGAAAATTATAGGTCCTGATGCGTTGCGAGCGGTCGCCGGTGCCGATCTGCCCGCGTCTGTCGGCGGCGCGCTCCGCATCCTGCTTCTCGCGCTCTTTATCATAGAGCCTGGCACGCAGCACTTTCATGGCTTTGGCCCGGTTCTTGTGCTGGGACTTTTCATCCTGCTGGATAACGATGATGCCGGTGGGCAAATGAGTAATACGAACCGCACTGTCGGTGGTATTGACCGACTGGCCGCCAGGGCCGCTGGCCCGGAAAACATCGACGCGCAGATCTTTTTCCTCCAGATCAATGTCGACATCTTCCGCTTCGGGCAGAACCGCAACCGTCGCGGCCGAGGTATGGATGCGCCCGCTTGACTCAGTTTCAGGCACGCGCTGAACCCGGTGCACGCCGGACTCGAATTTCAACCGCGAGAACGCGCCCTTGCCGCTGACACCGGCAATGATTTCCTTATAGCCGCCCATGGCGGCTTCACTGGCGTTGATGATCTCTATCTTCCAGCCCATCAGGTCCGTATAGCGCTGATACATACGATAAAGATCGCCCGCGAACAGCGCTGCCTCATCGCCGCCCGTACCGGCGCGAACCTCGAGGATGACATTCTTATCGTCGGCCACGTCCTTGGGAAGCAGCAGAACGCGAAGTTCCTGCTCCATATGATCGATCTTGGGCTGGAGCTCATCGCGTTCCATCTTGGCAAGATCCACCATCTCGCTATCGGAACTGTCATCATTGATGATCTCGGCCAGTTCCATGCTTTCCTGCTGCGCCGCCCGCATTTCGTTGATCGCGGCAACGATGGGGTCGAGGCCGGAAAACTCACGCGCCAGTTTGACATACGTCTCCTGGTCAGGGCCCGATGCAAGCTCGCCTTGCAGCGTTTCCCAGCGCTGCACAATCTGATTGAGTTTCTGTTCTGGAACTGCAGACATCGTTTTCCATTACGCAAAGGATTTTGGCAGGGGGCTAGTTGAACCTAGCGGAGCTTATCTGATTTCAGGTTGTCAGGATCGGTTATTTGCGGATTCACAGCTTTACCTTCAAGCGGCCTCATAAATTTCCACGCGCTCCGCGCGGCGCTCGGAATAGGTTCGGGCAGAGTATCCAGCGCGGACCATACCATATGCGGACGTTGCGCCGCATACCACACCCCGGAGCCCAGCGCTGCAATAAAACCGATAAGCACAAGCCAGTTGATCGCCCGTTTGAGATAACCCAAGTTGCGTTTTGGCGGCGCTTCCACTTCTGGCGAAATGTATGCCGCATCTTCCATGCGGTACTGCGGTTGCACTTTTTCACCCGCTGCTTGTGCAGTGCCCGAAGGCTGGGCTGGCGCTTTCGCTTCAGGCGACGGCATCGCGGCATCCGGTGGAGAGGGTGCGGCGTCCGGCGGCGCTGGCGTGGCTACGGGAGATGCGGCGGACGGCGGCATCGGTGGACCACTTGGCTTGGCGGTTTGCGTAACTTTGGGCGCAGGTATGGGGGCTGCGGATGCAGGCGCGGGCGCAGATGTTGACGCCGCCTCCATGGGCGGCGAAACCACCGCCAGGCCCTCATCAGGGAAGAGTTGCGCTTCAAGCCGGCGCAAAAGAGGGCGCGAGTCGAGCCCGAGCATGGCCGTATATGCAGTTACAATACGGCTGAGTTCGGGCCATGGCGGCAACGCGAATATCGCACCGCTTTCAAGCGCGTCCAGGGTTTCAATGGAAGTTCCCAGACGACGCGCCATTTTTTCGCGCGGGACATTGGCAGCCCGTCGCATTTCCCTGAAGATTGTCGCCAACTCTTCATCTTGCCCCGCCGGCATCTCCTTGATGCCGCGGATATGCAGACGTGAAGTGTCGTCTTCACCATTAGACGGTGACGCTGACGATACGCTTGACTGAGCTACCATTACCCCCCTCGACTTCTCATGTTCCACCACTGTAAGGACCTAAGGAATGAAATACCCCGATAGTACTGACCCTTGGAGCCCCCGCTCATGGTCAGCCAATACAGCCCCCCAATTAAAGCCGATAGGGCTCGCCGCTGCAATGCATGTGGGATGACAGCATCAGATTTCAACACCGTTATCTGATGCATAATCGTGCAATTCCGCCCTTATGCTCCCATTTTCGCCAGCCAGAATTTCTTGCAATTTCTTGGCCGCCCCACCTGCATCAAGCGATCTAATCATTGCCTTGACCGGTCCCAGAGACGCCGGCGCCATCGAGATCGACCGGAACCCCAGCGCTATGAGCGACATGGCTTCGAGCGGTTGTCCTGCCATTTCTCCGCAAAGCGTCAGAGGAACTTTGTGCTTTTCAGCCTTTTCCACAATTTCTCCAAGCATCGTCAGAACGGGTACGGATAGCGGGTCAAACCGGTTCGCCACGCGTAGATTGTTACGGTCGGCGGCATAGAAAAACTGTACCAGGTCATTTGAGCCAACGGAGGCAAAATCAACAAGAGAAAACACCTGATCCAGTTGCCACAACAAGGCCGGCACCTCGATCATGACGCCAATGAACAGTTTTTCGGGCAGCTGGTAGCCATAATGTTCCATATGGCGAATTTCCCGGTCAATGAGTTCTCGCGCCGCGATCAACTCCGATATGTCCGACACCATGGGAAGCATAATCCGCACTTCACTCCCTTTCGCCGCGCGCATAAGAGCGCGCAGTTGGATGCGCAATAGCGCGGGGCGGTCGAGCGCCATGCGAATGGCGCGCCAGCCGAGCGCCGGATTTTCCTCATGCGTCGAGCGCAGATAGGGCAGCACCTTGTCGCCGCCCACATCGAGAGCACGGAACACCACCGTTTTGCCGTCAACTTCCTCAAGCACCTGTTCATACATCTTCTGCTGCTCGTTGAGACGCGGAAACGTCGAAGAAACCATGAACTGGAACTCGGTACGGAACAGTCCAATACCGTCGGCGCCCGTTTCCTTCAAATGCGGCAAATCGACAAGCAGACCCGCATTCATGAGCAGCGTCACTTCTTCACCATCGAGTGTGACCGCAGGCTGATCCTTCAGCTCATCATAGCGGGCCTGAAGCTGCGTCTTGAAACGGATCTTGTCCTGATAGGCGTCAATGACACTTGCCGAGGGGCGGATATGTATTTCGCTTGTATCAGCATCGACCACAACGCGATCACCGGTTTCCAGCCTATTCAATATGCCCTCGGCCTGGCCTATTGCGGGAATGTCGAGCGCCCGCGCGACAATCGCCACGTGGCTAGCGCCCCCGCCCTCTTCAAGAATGAGACCTCTCAGCCGCTCCCGGTCATAATCCAGCAATTCAGCAGGACCCATGGTATGGGCGATGAGGATGGTGTCTTCAGGCAGATCTTCATCAGCCGCGGTGGTGCGGCCCGTCAACATCCGCAACAGACGGTTGGACAAATCGCTGAGATCGTTGAAACGCTCACGCAGATACGGATCGCTTTGGCGAACGATACGCGAGCGCGTTTCATTCTGGACCTTGGCAACCGCGGCCTCCGCCGTAAGCCCTGTCGCGATCGCCTCGTTAAGCCGGCGCAGCCAGCCCCGGTCATGCGCAAACAT
>CAYOEI010000403.1:0-2506 GCA_964402825.1 uncultured Hyphomicrobiaceae bacterium | reverse complement strand
CGACAAACACACAAAAGAGATGCCCATCGGACAGAAAGGCGAAATCTGCATTGCCGGGCCGCAGGTGATGCCCGGCTACTGGAACAAGCCGAAAGAAACAAAAGACACCTTCACCGGCAAATTCTTCCGTACCGGCGATGTCGGGCATATGGATGAAACTGGATATATTTTTATCGTCGACCGGCTGAAAGACATGATCAACTGCTCAGGATTCAAGGTCTATCCCCGCCGTATCGAGGAGGCGATCTATGAGATTGAAGCTGTTGAGGAAGTGACGGTCATCGGCGTCGAGGATGAGTATCGCGGCGAAGCGCCCGTTGCTTATATAAAATTACGTGATGGCCATACCACGACAGCTGACGAGATATTCGCGTTTCTCAAGCCCAAAATTTCGAAAATCGAGATGCCGCGCGAGATCGAATTCCGCACCGAACTTCCAAAAACGATGATTGGCAAGCTGTCAAAGAAAGAACTGCGCGAGGAACGCGAGAAGGCTTAGGGTCTAACGCCTGCGGATCAGGCAGTCGCCGCCTTGCGATTTGAGCTGGCTGCAAAAATCAACAGCCGCACTCTGCTGCGCCATCGGTCCAATGCCTATGCGGAACCAGACGCCCCGCTGCCCGAGATCCGCTCTCAGAACTTCCGGCGCCAACCCGCCCAGCATCTGCGGGAAGCGGCGTTGCAGGTCGTTGAAGGCGCGCATTGCCTCTTTACGGCTCTGGCGCGCCGCGACCTGTACCAGATATCCACTTTGACCTTGAGTAGCGCTTTGCCCTGGAAGGGCCGCGGTGACGTCTCGCCTGGGTGCGGTCCGGGGCGCCGGCAGGGCGGCCTGCCTCTGGGGCGGCGCTGTTTGCGGGCGAGGTTGAATCGTCTTCCGCAGCGCAGGTTTTGACGGCAAGGGTGCGGGCATTGTCGAGCGGGGCTGTACAGCAGGCGCTGACGCCACGTTGCGCCCAGCACCTTGGCCAGCAACCTGAAATGACGGAGTGGCGGGCATTATGGGCTGAGTGCGCGTCCAGTATTTGGTCCGGCAGGGCCACCCGCTTTTCAGGCAACCCTTGATCTCGACCTTGTCCTGACCGAGTTTGAGATGTTTCAGGTAGTAGACCTTCCCCACTTCGGGATCGTAAATGTAACCCCGCCAGGTATTTGGGCCAATCTTCTTGACGTTGATGAGCACGTTCAAGCCAACAACCTCCCGGGCGCGAAGCTTCGAATCGGGATTGAGCCGATCTCGCCACGGCCTCCCTCGCTCATCCACGGCGTCTTTCAGCCAGACGATATTGCCGCAAATAGTGTTATTTTCGCATTCACGAAGGGCAATCTTGCCCTTGCGTTCGGCATTCAGCCACGTGCCGAGTTCCAGCTCAGCGAGGGCGGGACCGCTGGCTGCCATAAAAACAGCGCCGGAAGCCGCAAGGAGAGTCAAGACAGCACGGCACGTCCGCGTCATCATTCCATCCCCCGTCCGCATTTTCGTACCGGTCACGTCTCCAGTTCCTTCTCGATCAATTGTGGCATTCGCACTTTAAGTATCGATACCATCGCCGTCCGTTGACGTAGATAAAGACGAATCAGGTGATTCTGTCTGCAAATCAGTTGATCCAGCCTTAACAGCGGCATTTTTTTCGGCCGCACTCTCCAAAATGGCGGAAACTCCCATTCCACCGGCCGTACACACCGATATAAGTCCTCTGGCTTTACTTTTCGAGGCCAGTTGCTTTGCAAGCGATCCCAATATTCTACCGCCAGTCGCGGCAAAAGGATGGCCAAAAGCCAGACTCGAGCCATATATATTCATTTTTTTTCGGTCGATAACCCCCAGGGGCGTGTCCCGGTCGAGCACCTGTTTGCAATATTCCGCCGATTCCCAAGCCTTCAGGGTGCACAAAACCTGCGCCGCGAAGGCTTCATGAATTTCATAGAAATCAAAATCCTGCAGGGTCAGTTCCGCCTGATCCAGCATTTTTGAGACGGCAACTGTAGGCGCCATCAGCAAGCCTTCACCCGCCACATAGTCAATCGCGGATGTTTGTGCGTGGGTAAGATAGGCCAAAACCGGCAATCCACGGGCATTTGCCCACTCTTCGGAACCCAGCAATACTGCCGATGCACCATCAGTCAGGGGCGTGGAATTAGCCGCCGTCAATGTCCCCCGGCTCGAGCGCTCAAAAACCGTCTTTAATTGCGCCATCGACTCCAGATCGATGTCATCGCGCAGATTATTGTCCCGGTAAACCCCGGCACAAGGCACCACGAGGTCATCAAGGAACCCCGCCTCATAGGCGGCGGATGCATTTTTATGGCTCTCGTAAGCGAGTTTGTCCTGCTCTTTGCGGCCGATGCCCCATTTCTGGGCCATCAATTCGCAATGCTGGCCCATGCCCAGACCCGTACGCGGCTCGTTGACGCCCGGCGGAAGAGGCGCGAGTTCGCCAGAGGAAAAGCCTTTAAAAACAGATAGTTTATCCATAATGCTGCGGGCGCGTGACAGCTTGATGAG
>CAYOEI010000402.1:0-3752 GCA_964402825.1 uncultured Hyphomicrobiaceae bacterium | reverse complement strand
AAGCCACTCTATTGGCGGGGAAAGTCGAAATCCAGGCCGCTATTAATGCGCAAAGGGTCGCCTTACGTGAGACCAAGTTCGCAGAAGAAGCAGCCGTTCGGCTTGCTGCCGACGTCGAAAGCGCCCGACGCAAAACTGGCATACAGGTTCCCATAGGCGAAGTGGTTTTTTTTCCAAGTCTGCCCGTCCGCGTTGAGCAGATCAATGTCGCCTTGGGTGATGCGGCGAGTGGGAAGGTGATGTCGGTGACAAATAATCAATTGGCGATTGACTCATCGCTTTCCCTCGACGAAGCACCGCTCGTTAAGCCGGGGATGGCCGTTTCGATTGATGAATCGGCCCTGGGCATCGAAGCCTCGGGTGTCGTCGCGAGAGTGGCCAATGCACCCGGCACCGATGGCGTCGACGGATACCATATCTACTTCGAGGTTCTGGTAGAAAAGACCCGTACAGCACTCGAAGGCTTCTCCTTGCGCGTCACTATTCCAATCAAATCAACCGAGGGAGCCGTCACCGCCGTCCCGGTCAGCGCGCTGTCACACACCGCTGAGGGAACTTCAAGAGTGCAGGTCGAAAATAACGGCGCGCTCGAATTCGTTGTGGTCAAGCCGGGATTGTCCGCCGATGGTTTCGTAGAAGTCACCCCTGTTGATGGGACGCTCGCACCGGGTCAACTCGTGGTCGTCGGGTATGAGAAGAGTTGATCACCATGACGAAGCCCAAGTCATTCAGAAGAGTGTTGGAACTCAACAAGATTGGGCGGCAATTTGGACACGAACCCGCAGTCCACGCGCTTGTTGATGTTGATCTTTGGTTGGAGCCTGGCGAATGGCTGGCGATTACCGGTCCCTCTGGTGCCGGAAAGTCAACATTGCTTAACATCATCGGCTGTCTGGATCGTCCGACCAGAGGCAGCTATTTCTTTGAGGGCATCGACACCGCCACATTGAGCGACAAGGAGCGTGCCGGACTGCGCAGCCGGCGCATCGGGTTCGTGTTTCAGTCATTCCACCTTCTCTCCCACCGGTCTGTGTTGGAGAATGTAATGCTGGCGGAGACGTACCGAAAGCAATCCTCTCGCGGCAGGCAAGAACGTGCATTGGCGGCGCTGGAGAAGGTTGGGCTCACTAACCGCGCTGATTTCTTACCGCCACAGCTTTCTGGCGGTGAAAGACAACGGGTCGCCGTAGCCCGCGCACTTGTCGGCTCTCCCAGCCTGTTGTTATGCGACGAACCGACCGGTAATCTGGATTCAAAGGCCACCGCTGACCTGCTCGACTTGCTTGAGGTATTAAACAACCAGGGTGTCACGCTGGTGATCGTTACCCACGACGAAGACGTTGCCAAGCGGGCGCCTCGCCGCGTCCATATCATCGACGGCTCTGTGGCTCAAACTAGAAATAGAAGAAGAAGGAAGAATATATCGCACTCCCTAAAGACAAATGTGAATAAGAGTTCAATTTCGCGATCCGGGATCACGCTCCGGGACCTCTTCCATGAAGCAATCGCGGGGATGTTCGCCAGGCCCGGGCGGATGATGCTGACAGTGCTGGGCATTGTCATTGGGCTTGCCGCCCTCGTGGCTACGCTGGGCCTCACACGCACCGCTAGCAATCGCATTATCAGCCAGTTTGATGAGCTTGCCGCAACCGAGATTGTTGTCACCGCGAAGCCTGGCCCCAAGGGCATTGATCCCGCAGTCATTCCATGGGATGCACCAGTTCGTCTTCGCCGTCTGAATGGCGTGGTTGCCTCCGGGACTCTGAGTGAGGTTGATATCAAGGACGCGCTGGTTAGCTCCTCACCCATAAAGGATCCTCTGAGCCAGACCGCTTTCAACCTTTCGGTTCTGGCCGCCTCGCCTGGCTTATATGCAACAGTCCGAGCTGAGTTGCAGACTGGACGTTTTCCGGACTTGGGGCATTCCATCCGGGAGGACCGGGTCGCCGTTCTCGGCCCAAGTGCTGCACAGCGGCTCGGTATTGTCGGTGTCGGGCAGCTTCCGGCAATCGCCATCGGCGATTATCTCTATTTGGTCATCGGAATACTCCGCGATGTCGGCCGTCAGCCAAAGATTCTTGGGTCAGTGATCATCCCTGAGGGTAGCGCCCAGCGTGATTTCGGCCTGGCCGGTCCTGGCTCGGTGATCGTCGAGACCCGGATTGGTGCGGCATCTCTCATTGCCCATCAAACGCCATTGGCGCTCAGACCCGATAATTTGTCGGTCTTAAAGCTAGAAGTTCCCCCAGAACCAAAACGTGTTCGCGAGGCAGTACAAAGTGACCTGGACATCATGTTTCTGGTACTCGGAGGCCTGTCCGTGGTCGTCGGGGCGATTGGCATCGGCAATATTACGCTCGTGTCGGTGATCGAGCGGAACGGCGAGATCGGCCTTCGCCGTGCGATCGGAGCAACACGCGGACACATTGCGGCGCAGTTTTTGATCGAGAGCGGCTCCATGGGCGTTATCGGGGGAATCCTTGGTGCAAGTCTCGGACTTCTCGTCGTTGTCGCCGTCTCGGCCTACCAAGTTTGGACGCCAGTTCTAGACCCGTCGGCGCCAGTCCTCGCCCCACTGATCGGTGGCGCGATCGGCTTGATATCGGGCACCTATCCGGCATTGCGTGCTGCACATTTGGAGCCGGTCGAAGCGTTTCGAAACTGAAGGGGAAAATATTATTATCTGTGGCGCTGATCATGGACTCCAGTGGGGATCCTCGAACCACCCGATAAGGGGTTCAAGGCTGGCGTAGGGAGGAGATATCCGATGACGGTCTAGTGAGGCGCTCCGAAGGTTCGGATGCGCCCCAAGCCAGCGGTATATTGATGGCGTAGATGTAGAACGGTGCAATGATGCTTTTGTCGAGGGCAAACGGGGTGTCACCGCGCAGGGACGTAAAGACGAGGAAAGCCACAAGAACCAGTGCGAGCCTAAAGACCAGTGTGTCAACGTCGGAGAGATTTTCCAGCGTTTGGCCGGATTAAAAGCGCAGTAGGAAAGCAAACAAGAACCTGATTACCATTGACGTGCGCAAGTCTGCGTGTGCCGATGGGTAATCAGGTACATCTATGAGGGGTACACCGTTGAGGACGACGATGAACTCCGCCTCATCGCATTGTCTCCACAGTTACTGACCTGACCAAGGTGATCAACGGCGTGCGCACCGTCGTCGTCTTTGACAGGGACTACCGCGGGGATCAATTGGAAGAGGCGGAGCTCGCCTTCTTTGCACAGGACGCCGACGGAAACGTCTGGCACCTGGGTCAGTACCGCGAGACATACGATGAGATGGAGTTCGTCGGGGGTCGAATGTGGGTCGTCGGTCATCTGGAAGGTGCGAGAGCTGGGATCATGATGAAGGCACAGCCGCGGCTCGGCACGCCCAGCTACTCCCAGGGCTACGCGCCTTCCCCGTTCAACTGGACGGACCGCGCGCGGACCTACCAGATGAGCCAGAAGACCAGTACCGCCTCTGGCAACTACGAAGACGTTCTGGTGACCGAAGAATTCAATGAGGAGGAGCCGGGCGCCATCCAGCACAAGTACTATGCGCGCGGGGTTGGCAATGTACGAATTGGCTGGGCGGGTGAAGATAAAATCAAGGAGACTATGGAGCTGGTCAAAGTAATTAAGCTCGACCCGAAGGCCCTGGCAGAGGTCCGCGCTCAGGCGCTGGAACTGGAGAAGCGCGCCAATGTCTACGGGACAACGCCACCGGCGGAACAACGCTGATCATTGTGCTGGCTGTGTT
>CAYOEI010000401.1:0-3318 GCA_964402825.1 uncultured Hyphomicrobiaceae bacterium | reverse complement strand
ACAGCACGCCACAGATACATGCGTTTGCCATTGATGGAGACAACACCTCGTCAAGATGCCATCGCCCATCTGGTCGGGGTCGAGAGCGTCTAAGCTTGTATGCATAAGCCAGACCGAACTTTACCGACCAGCGCCGGACGCTCTCGTAGGAGACATCTATGCCGCGCTCGGCGAGAAGGTCTTCGACATCCCGGAAGCTCAGGGGAAACCTGAAATACAGCCAGACGGCGTGCTGAATGATCGCTGGTGGAAATCAGTATCGGACATAGGAGATTTTCTGCATCCAGTGACAGTACTGTGCAGCCTGTCACCGGTCACGAAGTTAGTGTGACAAGACCCCTGCGAGACTCGTATAGACTGCTCCCATGAGTCAGGCGGCTGCGCAAATTCTCCACGACGTGTTCGGCTATACCGAGTTCCGCCCCGGACAGGAGGAGATCGTTGAACTCCTTGCCGCCGGCAAGAGCCTACTTGTCGTCATGCCGACGGGGGCAGGGAAATCCCTTTGCTACCAGATACCGGCGCTGCTGTCGGACCGGCTCACAATCGTGGTCTCCCCACTCGTGGCGCTGATGGATGATCAGGTCGCTGGTCTGCGCGCCAACGGCGTACCTGCTGTCTCCATTCATTCCGGGCTAACGCGCGAAGAGCAGGTGGCCAACTGGCTTCGTGTTACATCCGAGAAAAGCAAGCTTCTCTATCTCTCGCCGGAACGTCTCATGACGCAGCGCATGCTCGATGCCATATCAAAGCTCGACCCCGCCCTCTTCGTGGTTGACGAGGCGCATTGCATCTCCAAATGGGGTGTGAGTTTTCGCCCTGAATATGAACGTCTTTCTGTGCTGCGCGAGCATTTCCCGAACGCGGCCATTGCGGGCTTCACGGCCACCGCCGATGAGGCGACGCGGTCCGATATCTCGCACAAGCTTTTCCGTGGGCTTGGCCGCACTATCGTACACGGCTTCGACCGGCCCAATCTCAGGCTCGCGGTCCTGCCCAAGAGCGACTGGAAGGCACAGCTGCTCGCCTTTCTGGAAGACAAGCGCGAGGACGCCGGGATCGTCTATTGCCTGTCGCGCAAGCTTACCGGCGAGGTGGCAGGTTTTCTGAATAGCAAAGGCTTCAACGCAGTTGCCTATCATGCGGGCCTGGACGCGCAAACGCGCAAGGATAACCAGAACCGTTTCATGAGCGAGCGCGCCATCACCATGGTGGCAACCATCGCCTTTGGCATGGGCGTGGATAAGCCTGACATCCGCTATGTATGCCATCTGAACCTGCCCGGCTCCATGGAGGCTTACTATCAGGAGATTGGCCGGGCCGGGCGCGATGGGCTGCCGGCTGAAACCCTCCTCCTCTACGGCCTCGCCGACATGGCCCTGCGCCGCCGTTTCATCGAGCAGGACGGCGAAGACGAAGCGCACAAGATGCGCGAGCACAAGCGTCTCGATGCCCTGCTGGCCTATTGCGAGGCTGCCATGTGCCGGCGTACTGCCCTGCTCTCCTATTTCGATGAAGAGATGCGCAGCTGCGGCAACTGCGACAACTGCCTCAAGCCTCCAAAGATGATAGATGGCACGCGCGAGGCCCAGATGTTGTTCTCTGTCATCAAGGACACGGGCCAGATGTTCGGCGGCGTACATATTATCGAAGTGCTGCGAGGCGCCAGTACCCGGAAAATTCTGGATCGCCGCCATGACCGGCTGCCAGGATATGGCGCGGGCACCGGGTACTCAAAAGAATATTGGCACGCCTTCATCCGCCAGGCGGTTGCAGGCAATTATCTCACCATCAACATCCAGAAATATGGCGCACTTCAGATCACACGGCTGGGCCAGCGCGTCGCAGCGGGCGAAGAAGAGTTCTCACTGCGCGAGATCGACATTACAAAACCGGCCCGCAAGGCAAAGAGGCACACGGCCGAAAAGCTCCCCGTGGCCGAAGGCGATCAGGAACTCTTGGCCGCCCTAAAGGCGCTTCGGCTTGAGATCGCACGCAAGAAAAATTTACCCGCTTACGTGGTGTTCCCCGACGCGACTTTGATGGAAATGGCGAACGAGCGCCCGGCAACGCTTGATGAGATGGCCGATATCAACGGCGTCGGTCCGCGTAAGCTGGAAGGCTTTGGCGCGGTGTTTCTGGAAGTGATCGCGGCGGAGGGTTGAAGGGGGCGCTGTCACGGCATTGTCAACTTAACGACTTAGAGGCGCAAAGAAGCTGTAGTGGCGGCGCTGTCACGGTAACTAAGTGGCTTCGTCTGGGTTGGCGCAGGGCTACTCTGTCGTGTCGATGATGCCAGCCCTGTCTAGCACCGCGTGCATCAGAACGTTCGCGCTTCCTGTCACCCATTCCGGTTTGCAATCTTCTGCCTCGTTGTGACTTATGCCGTCGACGCAGGGACTGAACACCATTCCTGTCGGAGCGACTCTCGCGAGATAGCACGCGTCATGCCCGGCACCCGAAACGATGTCTCGGTGACGATAGCCGAGCCTCTCGGCTGCATCGCGTATCGCGGCGACACAGGAGCGGTCGAACTCAAGTGGCGGGAAATAAAAGAGCTGTTCGAGGTCATATCCGAGATCGGTGTCGCGAGCGATCAGCGCAACACCTTCCACCAATGCGCCATCCATCGCCGCCAGCGACTTATCTTCTGGATGTCTAAAATCTACGGTGAGGAAGGCGCGGCCCGGAATCACGTTTCGCGAGTTTGGATAGGCTTTAATCATCCCCACGGTCGCACAGGCCCCCGGGAGATGGCCGAGACCAATCTCATTCACCAGCTCGACGATCCTCGCCGCCCCCAGCAGTGCGTCCTTGCGCTTAAGCATCGGCGTAGGGCCAGCATGAGATTCCATGCCCGTCAGATTGATCTCATACCAGCGCTGACCCTGAGCGTGAGTGACGACGCCGATGTCGAATCCTTCATCTTCGAGAATTGGGCCTTGTTCGATATGCAATTCAAAAAAAGCATGGACGGGGCGTCCAACGGCGTCAGCATCGCCGACATAGCCGATACGGTTCAGCTCATCGCCCAGTGTCTTGCCTTCGGGATCAGTGCATGACCAGGCGTGGTCCAAGCTGAAAACGCCAGCGAAAACGCCCGAAGCGATCATCGCAGGGGCGAAGCGGGACCCCTCTTCGTTGGTCCACATCGCAATTTCTATCGGATGCTGGGTCTCCACATTCAAGTCATTGAGCGTTCGCACGATTTCGAGTGCTGCCAACACGCCAAGTGCACCATCAAACTTGCCGCCGGTGGGCTGGCTGTCGAGATGGCTGCCCACCAAGACCGGGGCGCGTGTGGGGTCGGTTCCTTCG
>CAYOEI010000400.1:0-4336 GCA_964402825.1 uncultured Hyphomicrobiaceae bacterium | reverse complement strand
ATACTCACCGTAGGTTAGCGAACCGTCTTTGATCGTCGTGTCGATGACGACTTCGTATGTTTGGTCACCGGCCGCATCGAGCTCATCGAACTGGTTCTGTGTCAGGCAAAAACCCCACTCATCCTTGAAAAAACAGGTTCGCTAACTTACGGTGAGTATTGTCTGCCGGGGGAACTTCCTGACGAGATTTTGTTTTCTGCACATGTCTGTCATCCTTCGCTGGCCAATGACAATTTGTCAGGAATTTGCATCACCGCCTTGCTGGCGAAACGGCTGTTGCAGCTGCCGCGGCGACGTTTTTCCTATCGTTTCCTGTTTGCTCCCGCAACGATCGGGGCGATTACCTGGTTGGCGCAGAATCACGGCGAGCTCGATCGCATCAAGCACGGCCTGGTGTTGTCCCTTTTGGGCGATCCGGGGCATTCCACTTATAAACGTAGCCGATCGGGTAATGCGAAAATTGATCAGGTCGTTGAACATGTCCTGACGACTTCCGGCGATCCGTTCCAAGTCCGTGATTTCGCTCCCAACGGGTATGACGAACGGCAATTCTGCTCACCTGGAATTAACTTGGCGATGGGCTGTTTGATGCGGACTCCCAATGGAGAGTTTGCGGAGTACCACACATCAGGTGATGACTTGCAGTTCATCAAGCCGGAAACCCTGGCAGACTCGTTTGAAAATTGCCTGCGCGTCGTCGAGATATTTGAGAATGACGACTCGTTCGTCAATTTATACCCCTTTGGCGAGCCTCGACTGGGCAATCACGGCTTGTATGAAAGCCTTCCTGCAGCCGCCAATCGGGTGCAGTTCCAAAGAGCCATTCAATGGGTGCTGAATTTCTCTGACGGAGAGCATTCGCTGTTCGACATCGCCCTACGGTCGCGAATGGATTTTTCCTTAATACACGGTGCAGCACGCCAGCTGGCCAGCTGCGGGCTGATTGCCAGTCAAGACTGAACCAAACCCGCAGGTGTAAAGCCCCCAGCTTATGGGCCACGTTCTGATAGAATATCGAGTACAGGTGGACGCATGATGAGTGCCTGATGCGGCCGCCGTCGAGGGTCAACGGCTTCGCAGCTGTCCCTGACTCCGCTTCCAGCATAGGCGAGTGTTCGGCTGTGCGCTTTCATCCTTCAGCTTAATTCGTGCGTTTGTTCTGTGCCAAAACGGCATGCAGATGACGGTGGCGAAAATTCCAGCTCAAAGTGATCCGATTATCGGGAAGCACGTCACTGGTGCGATCGCGAGTCACCAGCAGACTCGATCGGTCCACCCACGTTGGGCCGGCGTCGCCGTAGAAATATTCTGGGATAGTCTCGATCATGCGGTCGCCTTTGCGAAGCGGAATTGATGCCAACGCCACGCATCGGTCAGGATTGTCTGGATATCCGGACGTTGTGCGACCCAGCCGAGAATTTTCTCGGCGTACCCGGGATCTGCTATAAGCTGCGCTGGGTCGCCAAGTCGTCGCGGAGCCACCTCCACTCGAATATCACGGGCCGTGATAGAACGGGCGGCCTTGATCACCTCTGAAACCGATACGCCACGTCCTGTTCCGAGATTGATAGACATAGTCTTGCCGCCATCGAGCAGGTGCGTCAGCGCCCGCACATGTGCGTCCGCAAGATCAGTGACGTGGATGTAGTCTCGAATAGCGGTTCCATCAAAAGTCGAATAGTCAGTACCAAAAATGGAGATCGACTCACGCCGACCCTGTGCCACATCCAGTGCAAGTGGAATGAGGTGAGTCTCTGGCGTGTGATCTTCACCGATCTCGCCGTCGGGATCAGCACCCGCAGCATTGAAGTATCGCAAACGGATAGAACTGACGCCGTGTGCACGTTCAAAGTCATCCATCATCCGCTCGCAGACAAGCTTCGTGAAACCATACGGGTTAACGGGATCCGTCGGTGTTGCCTCTGTGATTGTGACGCGATCTGGCTCACCATAAACAGCGCAACTCGATGAGAAAATGATGGCTCCAACGCTGGCATTTGCCATGGCCTCGAGGAGAACGCACGTTCCATTGATGTTGATATCGTAGTATTTTCCTGGAGAGGATACAGATTCGCCAACATAAGCCAGAGCTGCGAAATGCATTACTGCATCGATGTTGTGTCTTGAGAAAACGCCTTGAAGGGTTGCGGCATCGCGAATGTCACCTTCAATCAATGGGCCCCATTTCACAAATTCACGATGTCCGTAAATCAAACTATCAATCACAATGACTTCATGGCCTGCGTGAGCAAGAGCTTTAGCGACATGGCTACCCACGTAGCCCGCGCCTCCTGTTACAAGGATATGTGCCATCAAGTCCTCATTTGAATAGTTTAGCCGACTTCCCCCAGATGAGATGCCGACAGTGGTAGGGTTGCGATATTCGATCGCAATACAACTTGGGCATGTAGCAGACGTCAAACCCCTCGCCAAAGCGAACCCTTATGCCAGCCGCCGAAGTTACGCGTTGATTTCAGCTTCCACCGGATGCGCCACTCTGGTTCACGCAAGTGTTGGCGGCGTCGTTACGTGTTCAGGTTGAACTCATGGCCAGTTGGAAACCATCGCCAAAGTGATTCTCGAATTGCCTTGCGATACTGCTCAGGGACTTACGAAGCAACTCCCAGTCGATCAGGTTGCGTCGAATAAATCCTACCTCAAACAAAGAGAAAATGTCACGATCGCTCGAATCAAATCTCCCCGCAAGGCGATCCGATACGTGCCGCTTGGTGATCTTGTAAGCTTGTATATAGAAAAGATGGCACGGATTCTTGCCTAGCTCGTCTGCGATAGCGAGAAAACTGTTGACCTGGTCAAACGGTAACGCGGTCAACTGGCATGCGGCCTCAATTCCCGCGATGCGTTCCATTTCCTCATAGATACCCATCGGTGAGGTGCCGATGAGCCGTCCATTGAGATCGAACGTCGGCAGGAGAGGATAAAGACGACAAATCGTCGGGCGCGTGTCATGATCGCAGGCGCAACTCTGCTTGCGACTAACAATCGACTCTGCTTTCAGCGTATAGCCGTCGATAGAGAATTCGACAACTTTGTGATCGTGGTCTCCGAACTGACCCAGCCAGTCCTTTGTTGCGAGAAACTCATATTCACCTGGCAGTAACGGCAGTTCCTGGAACGGTGTACGAGCAATCATTTTGAATTGCGACTTGTATCGCGCGAAACTGCAGCAGTGTGCGTCGCCACAAAGTTTCCAACAGTCAGGCACGTAGACCAAGTCTGTCGCGTAGATACGTTCAAATCCGGATGGTTCGTCTGACTTTGTCATATGACGCTGTTGCTCCTAGCGCTTACGTTTTTTACCGCCAACCGCACCGTTCACCGGGCCACGGCGAGCGACACAGGTTGACCAGACTGCCGAGATTCCGGCCGATATCACGCCGCGTGGGCCGATTTTCTCCTTGGCGACCTCCCAAAACTCGACAGAATGGCTGGCATTTTCCAGCATCTCCACTTCAGCCCGTGCGGGCCGGTCCTCTCCCCCGCGAACCGGAACCGGTTGTGCGCGATCAGTAGCCGAAGTATCACGCAACCTCTTTGACCGGAATGCCGGCCAGCCGGGTTGTGACGTGATATCTCATGCCGCTTGGCGACTCGCGACAACAGGCCAGAAAACTCACCAGTAGGAAGCACAAATTGTCGAGAAACGAAGACCAAAAGAGCACCGAATCCATCGTGTTCAAAACAATCACGTAGACGATCACCGCCAGATAAAAGAGCGATCTGCGCGTCGGGCGAAGGTCAAATTTCCCGACCATATGGAGGGTCGCAAGGATGACCAGAATTAGCAGGCCGAGACCGACCAGGCCGAGATCTAGCATGATTTCTAAAAAGCCGTTGTGGCTGCTTCCAGTCACGCGGATGAAATGGATTACCGAACTGTGCTTCTTAGAATCGCCGTCCGGGAACCAGAATTCGCGGAAACCATTGCCGAGCAACGGCGATTGCTGAATTTCGCCATAGACGAACCACCAGAGGTCCGTCCGGCCCGTAAAGGTCGTATCGCCATAAGTCGCCAGGAGTATGTCGGCCATGTCGAAACCGAACATCGAGCTGATAATGATGAAGCCGGAGACGCATAGTACGAGCAACAGCGCCCCCGCCAGAATGGCGCTGGTTAGCAATCGGCTTGTCGCATACAGGGCGGTCGCGATTACCGGCGCGGCGATGACCAAGAGAATTGCGGTCTTTGAATTGCTGGCGACGGTCAGGACAACCGCGCCGAGGACCGTAAACCACACCGCTATCCGCCAGAGCAGACGGCCTTCGAACAGATTGAACAAACCAAACAAGAGCGCGATTCCTGCCTGGACGTGGC
>CAYOEI010000399.1:0-2899 GCA_964402825.1 uncultured Hyphomicrobiaceae bacterium | reverse complement strand
GAACTGCCCGCCGATGACAGTTTCAAGCCTTATGCCTGGTCGCCTGAAGCGGTGATCCGCGCCGCCACCGCGGCTTAGGACCTCAACCTGAATGGAGATAACCCAATGAACGAAGAGAAACTCATGACGCTGCTCGGCAAGATCGTCGGGGATCTGGGGGCAGCTTACTCGGTCCCGCTTGTGCGCTTGGGCGAACAACTCGGCCTTTACGCGGCGCTAAGGGATCATGGGCCGCCTGGCGAGGCGAAGCTGCGTGAAGTGATCCAGGTGGGCGGGCTGACCCGGATCCGCCGTGCGGCGGAGACGCCTTTCAATATGGTGCTTGAGGCGCGAGCCTGAGCTGATGCTCAAGCCCTGTTCTCGCCGTTCGATGTGGATATGGCGCCGACAATAACGCTTAACGATTCCAGAAATTCCGCCCGCCTGGGCTCAGGCAACGCGGCGAGTAGACGGGCGTCGGCCTGAACCGCTGCCGGCCCAGCGGCAGCCAGGGCCGCCCGGCCTTTGTCCGTCAGTCTCACGGCATAGACGCGTGCGTCCCGCCGCGTGCGGCGGCGGCGGATAAGACCTTTTTTCAGCATCCGGCGAATGATGTCCGCGAGCGTGGAGCGGTCAATGCCGGTGCGGTCGACCACATCGGTCTGGCTCAGGCCTTCTTCGTGGGAAATGGTCAGCAAAATGGCGAATTGCCGTGGCGTGAGGTCGCCAGATATGACTTCCTCGGTGAACATATCGCCTGCGCACTGACCCGCGCGATGCAGCAAATGTATTGCGGAGCGGTCAAGCGCCGGATGATTATCATGGGCTTCGGATTTCATACCAGTATCGTATTTTTGACTGTCCACTAGTGGTGATGATTTTCAAGATTGCCCGTTTACGGATTAATGCCCGAAGTACTTGCCGGGTCCAGTCACTTTTACTTGAGATAATGTCAATTAGCTAGCAAGTACAGACTTGGAGTTACTTAGATGATTTTGCATGTTTTTGCAAAAATCCGGTCTGCATGACGGCAAAGAGCAAGGTCAGCGGCAAAAGCCCGAATACCTTGAAACTGACCCAGTTGTCGGTGCTCATGGAACGCCACACGGCTTCGTTCGCAAGCGCCAGAAAGATGAAAAATCCGGCCCAGCGGTAGGTGAGCAAGCGCCATCCAGTGGCGCTTAACTGAAACGCTTCTCCCAGGACGGTCTGGAGAAATATGCGCTTTACCGCCAGCCCGCCCAGAAGAATGCTGGCAAACAGGATGTAAATGATCGTTGGCTTGATCTTGATGAAGGTCTCATCCTGAAGATAGAGCGTCAGGCCGCCAAACACGAGGACAAGCACCGCCGTGACCAGCGGCATTTTTGCGAATTTTCCAGTTAAAATACGTGATGCGATAAGCGCCGCGATGATCGTCACCATGAAAACCCCAGTAGCGGCAAATATTCCGTAGAGCGCATTTACGCCAAAGAATATAAGCAGCGGGCCAAGGTCCAAAGCCAGGCGCAGCGCCGGGTTTTCCTTACCCTTCTCCTTGTCATTCTCATACTCTTTTTCAGATGTACTCACGCTTCTACCTTCTCATCTGCGCCGGCTATGAGCGCGGCAAAGTCATAGGCGTCAAAGGGCTGCAGATCATCGACCGTCTCGCCAACGCCAATGGCGTGAATGGGCAGGGCGAATTTCTCGGCGATGGCGACGAGAATTCCGCCGCGCGCTGTGCCGTCGAGCTTGGTCATGATGATGCCGGTCACCCCGGCGATGTCCTGGAATGCTTGGGCCTGGAGAACAGCGTTTTGCCCGGTGGTAGCATCGAGAACTAATAGCACCGAATGCGGAGCTGTTTCATCCAGCTTGTTTATGACGCGGACGATCTTGGCGAGCTCTTCCATCAGGTCCGCCTTGTTCTGCAGCCTTCCCGCGGTATCGATCAGCAGGACATCGGCATCTTGTTCGCGCGCCTGTACCAGCGCGTCATAGGTCAGACCGGCGGCGTCCGCGCCAACTTTGCCTGAGATCACAGGCGCGCCGGTGCGATCTCCCCAAATTTGCAGCTGATCGATGGCGGCGGCGCGAAAAGTATCTCCAGCGGCGATCATCACGGATTTGCCTTCTTGAGAAAACTGGTGAGACAGCTTGCCGATGGTCGTCGTCTTGCCGGTACCGTTCACGCCAACAACCAGAATGACATGCGGGTGATTGGCGGAGTTCAGCTCCAGCGGCTGGGCCATCGGCTCCAGTACCTTTGCAACTTCGGCGCCTAGAATGGCGCGCACTTCTTCAGGCGCAATCTCCTTGTTATAGCGCCCGCGCGCCACTTCTTGCGTAATGCGCACGGCCATGTCGACGCCAAGGTCGGCCTGAATGAGGGCGTCTTCCAGCTCCTGCAAACTCTCATCATCGAGCTTCCGCTTGGTGAAGATCGCGGTGATGTTTTCGGTGAGCTTGCTGGAGGTCTTGCTCAGGCCATCGCGCAGCCTTGAGAACCAGCCCTTCTTCTTCTTTGGCTCCGGCTCCCGTTCCGGTTCCGGGGCAATGGCCTCAGGCATTTCGCCAGGTGGCGGCGCTTTTTCCGGGGCCGGCTTGCTTGGCGCGCCCGCCTTCGCGGGCTTTATTGCCGCGGGTTTTTTGGCGGCCGGTTTTTTCACCGCGCGCTTTTTGGCCGGGGCCTTCTTTACCGGGGGTTTTTTTGTCTTGGCGGCGGGTTTCTTTGCCGCAGCCTTTGGTTTGGCCTTGGCCTTTGGTTCGACTTCTTTTTCCGGCTCCTTTTCCTTGGTGCCCATCAGGGAGCCAAGCAGGCGCTTGAAGAAGCCCGGCTTCTTGTCCTTGCTCATTACACGATGGCCCCTTCCAGGACACCGCTCACGTGACCGGTCATGCGCGCGGTGATGATATCGCCGGGATGTGCCGGAGTGCT
>CAYOEI010000398.1:0-7757 GCA_964402825.1 uncultured Hyphomicrobiaceae bacterium | reverse complement strand
AAACTCCGCCTCGTTCCTTCCCGCTTATGGGACGATCTGCAGAGCGTCTGTGTTCGTGGAAGGGATGCGGTTCCTGCGAAGGAGCGGGCTAACGCCCCGCACCTTCCCGGGCGTGCCGTCCCGGACCCGGGAGTACTACGGCTCCCGCGCCTGAGGCTGGAGGCTTTGCTTGCCCTATCGCTTCGCTATTTGAGGGCTTTAGAGCGCCCTATCGCTTCGCTACTTGAGGGCTTTAGAGCGCCCTACCGCTTCGCTACTTGAGGGCTTTAGAGCGCCCTACCGCTTCGCTACTTGAGGGCGAGTGGCCCATACTCAATCGAATAGCTTGCCTCACCCAATCCGCAGCCGCGCCGGGGTCCACCTCTCGCGGCGGCGCTGGCGGCGCTCCGCCTCGTTCTCGTCAGAATAACTGATTGGTTGCCCGCCGCTGAAACGGGTGCGCTCATCAAGGACCGCGATCATCAAAGTCGCAAAGCCGGTTTTGTCATCCGCACCATGCATGAAGGCGCCGAGATAAACACCGCACGTCTTGCAAACGAGAAAGTCGGCCGTATTGAGCCCGAACCGGTAACGGGTCAGCAAATCCGCTTCCCTGACCGTGATCTCAAGATCGCCGGAGGGATCGGAAATGGCGGCAGTGTTGTGCTTACGGCAAAAAGCGCACTGGCAGGCGCGCGGCTGCGTATCCTCCGGCGCCTGGGTCGTTTTGTAAAAAACCGAGATATTGCCGCAATGGCAACCGCCTTTAAGTTCATGCATGAAAATGACCCAAAAAACGCTCAACCGTGGCGAATTTATCCCAATGCGGCACGGCTTGTCACGCTAGGTCATGGACTCATAAATAACCATCATTCTGTTTGGTCAGGAGGTTCCGAATACGGGCAAACAAGCGCAAGAACAGGCTATTTGCCTTTTCGAGCATTGTTTGGCTGGAGGCGGGCCCTCCTGGCCAAACCCTTCGGGCGCGCTCGGATTTTGCCCCTGAGTGCGTTGTATAGGTTTGAAAATACCAGTATTTCCTGCACCTTTCCGCTTGGCTCAGGAACAAAATCTGAGCGCGCAGAATGATGGCTATTTATGAGTTCATGACCTAGAGCAGGATCCGATCATATTGAATCAGGCCATAGGGTCTGTTGAGGGTCAGGGTCGTGATGCCAACTCGATTTTCCGGAACATATTTCACCATTATTCAAGCATTCATACATGTAACCTAAACTTAAATTCACATCGTTAATCTGCATGCGCAAATATTGTTTCTGAGAGCTATATGTCTTGAACGAATCTGTTGCACCAGAAATGCAGCCCGAACCGTTGCTCCCGCCCATGGGCAGGGTCGTTTCGGTCAACGGGACATTTGCCAGGGTACTGCTGGCCAATACGACCCATGGCGGGGCGCAGGACAGCGGCGACCAGCCCTATGTGGGCACCGTGGTGATCGTGGATACCGGCGCTGCGATTGTCCTGGGGCTGATCACATCAATGAGCGTCACCGATCCGCAATACGACCCCGATCTTAACGGCACCAGATTGATGGATATCGAGATGGTGGGCGAGCTGCCACTCCAGAATGACAAATATCTGTGCACCTTCCGCCGCGGTGTATCTGTCTATCCAAGACTTGGCGACCCGGTGCACATACCGACCCGGACCGTGCTTGAGAAAGCCTATTACTTCGGCAGCTTCGATGGTGTGGAAATCGGCCGGATTCATCAGGATCCCTCGATCCCCGCGGTCATCAAGATCAATGAGATGCTGGGCAAGCATTTCGCCATTCTCGGCTCAACGGGCACGGGCAAATCCTGCACGGTCGCGATCATCTTGAGAGAATTTCTCGCCAAGCAGCCCCAGTCGCATATCGTTCTCGTGGACCCGCATAACGAATACGCCACCTGCTTCGGCGATCTGTCGAATATCATCAATCTCGACACGCTCTGCCTGCCCTTCTGGTTCCTGAATTTCGAGGAAATCGTCGAAATCCTGCTCGGCGGCAAGGAAGACAATAGCAGCGAGATAGAGTTGCTGCGTGAACTCATTCCCGCCGCCAAGCGCCAGTTCGCGGCCAATAGCGGGCGCGAGACCCGCCTGCTGCAGAGAAGCGTGACGCGCAAGGAGCGCTATTCGGTTGATGTGCCGGTTCCTTATCGGATTTCTGACCTCGTGGATCAGATCAAACATCAGATGGGCCGGCTGGAGACGCAAAAAGACCTGCAGCCTTATAAACATCTGATCAGCCGTATCGAAGCCATCGTACAGGATCCGCGCTACTCTTTCATGTTCGGCAAGATGATGGTCGAGGACAATCTCGGAAATATCCTCAAACATATATTCCGGATTCCGGTGAACGAAAAACCGATCACCATCGTGCAGCTCGTTGGTCTTCCGACCGAAATCGTCAATGTGATTGTCTCAATCCTGGCGCGGCTCGCCTTCGATCTGGCCTTGTGGAGCGACGGCAAGCTGCCCATCACCTTCGTGTGCGAGGAAGCGCATCGTTATGTGCCGCATGAGAAGGATGTTGGTTTCGAACCAACAAAAAGGATTATCTCCCGCATTGCCAAGGAAGGGCGTAAATACGGCATCTCGCTGTGCATTGTGAGCCAGCGGCCTGGTGACCTGGATCCAACCATATTGTCGCAATGCAGCACCATCTTCACCATGCGCCTGTCGAACGAACGCGACCAGAAGATCGTAAAATCCGCCGTTACCGACGCCGCTGATAGCCTGTTGCGGTTCCTGCCATCGCTTGGCACGAGAGAGGCCATCGCATTTGGCGAAGGCATAACCCTCCCCTCGCGCATCATGCTGATGGAGTTGCCGGATATCGCACTGCCAAAAGCCGCCGGCGATCATTTGAATTCAGATAATCAGGAGTTCGACCCCGCTCTTGTTGACGAGGCCATCATACGCTGGCGCTCGGTCGGCAGCGATATCGAGTCTCTGCTGCCCACAGAACCTGGCAGCACTCCAGGCTCACACCAGCAGAATCCGCAAGCCGCGGCAGCGCAAATGGGGCAAATACCGCAGCCGCCAATGGCTCAACCAACCATGGC
The DNA here is from genome assembly GCA_964402825.1 of uncultured Hyphomicrobiaceae bacterium. GTDB lineage: Bacteria > Pseudomonadota > Alphaproteobacteria > Rhizobiales > Methyloligellaceae > UBA2767. The sequence goes on along the minus strand of CAYOEI010000398.1, from coordinate 4,707 downwards.
TCAACCAACCGCGGCTCAACCAACCGTGGCTCAACCAGCCGCGGCTCAACCAACCGCAGCTCAACCGCAGGCACCTGTTTTACAGCAACGCGCGGCACCTCAGCATGCACCTCAACCTTTAAAAACATCGCTCTCGCAGTAATCTTTGCGCGCTGGCCACGCGCTCATGTTAGTCGACTTCGAGCCTCTGGGTGTGCTAAACCGCCGAGCCCAGACACACGAAGAAACTCTCATGCGCCCGATCATTTCCGTCAAAGCTCTGACAAAAACCTATGAAGGCGGTTTCACTGCCCTCAAGAACATCAATCTCGATATTCGGGATGGGGAAATTTTTGGTCTGCTAGGACCCAATGGCGCCGGCAAGACGACCCTCATCAGCATCATCTGCGGCATCGTCAATCCGAGCCAAGGTTCGGTTACCGTCGATGGCCATGACATCATCAAGGACTATCGCGCGTCGCGCGCGCTGATTGGGCTGGTGCCGCAGGAACTGACAACGGATGCTTTTGAGACGGTGTGGCACACTGTGAGTTTCAGCCGTGGCCTGTTCGGAAAACCCAGGAACCCGGCGCATATCGAGAAGGTTCTGAAGGAGTTGTCCCTCTGGGACAAGAAAGACGAGAAACTCATGACGCTGTCGGGCGGCATGAAGCGCCGGGTGCTGATTGCCAAGGCGCTCTCCCACGAACCCAGAATTCTGTTTCTCGATGAACCGACCGCCGGCGTCGATGTGGAATTGCGAAAAGACATGTGGCAGGTGGTGCGTGAACTCAAAGCATCGGGCGTGACGATTATTCTGACCACCCATTATATTGTGGAAGCCGAGGAAATGGCCGACAGGATCGGCGTCATCTCCAACGGAGAAATCATTCTGGTTGAGGAAAAGGCCGAATTGATGCGCAAGCTCGGCATCAAACAGCTCACACTGGAACTGCAAAACAGGCTCAAAAAAATCCCCGGCTCGCTGAAAGCTCATAAACTGGAGCTGGCTGATGACGGTGCGCAATTGATATATACTTATGATACACGAGGGACACGCACCGGCATCACCACCCTGCTGAATGATCTGTCCAGGGCCAAAATCAAATTCAAGGACATCAACACAACGCAAAGTTCTCTTGAGGATATCTTTGTCAATCTGGTGAAAAAATCGGCATGAACTGGCTCGCTGTTAGAGAATTATACGCTTTCGAAATGGCGCGAACGCGGCGCACACTGGCGCAGAGTATTGTCGCGCCGGTCGTCTCCACCGTGCTTTATTTCGTGGTGTTCGGCTCGGCAATCGGCTCGCGGATCACCGAGATTGAGGGGGTGAGCTATGGGTCGTTTATCGTGCCGGGTCTGATCATGCTCTCCGTGTTGACGCAAAGCATCGCAAATGCCTCCTTCGGCATCTATTTCCCGAGATTTACCGGGACGATCTATGAAATCCTCTCCGCGCCGATTTCTTATTTCGAGATTGTGCTGGGCTATGTCGGCGCGGCGGCAACCAAATCGATAATCCTGGGATCAATCATACTGGCAACCGCGGGGCTGTTTGTGCCGCTTGAAATTGCGCATCCCTACTGGATGGCGCTGTTTCTGGTGCTGACCGCAGTCACTTTTTCGCTATTCGGTTTCATCATCGGCATCTGGGCCGACGGCTTTGAGAAGCTCCAGATCATACCGCTGCTGATCGTCACTCCGCTCGCCTTTCTGGGAGGCAGCTTCTATTCAATTTCCATGCTGCCGCCCTTCTGGCAGAAGGTTTCGTTTCTCAATCCGGTTGTCTATCTCATCAGCGGCTTCCGGTGGAGCTTTTATGAAATTGCCGATGTGTCCTTGAGCATCAGCCTCGGCATGATCGGTTTCTTTCTTGCACTGTGCATGACGATGGTGTGGTGGATTTTCAAAACCGGCTATCAGCTCAAGAGCTAGACCCTTTCTTGTTGATATCGAACCATTTGAGTTCAGTGTTGATTTTCCTACACTTTATTAGCTTTTGCGACTATTCTCATTATTCTCATTATTCGCATATGGGGGGAAGTCAGTTTGGCCGCGCTTAGTCTGGTCCGTGACAGTCTTCAGGCGCCGGATATTACCGCGCCCTGGTCACTGCGCCTGCGCCGGCAGGGTTACCAGCGGCTCGTCACTTTTACCGCTCATGTTGACCTGCATTATTTTTGGGAGAAGCGCTGGTTTTTCTTCGCGATTGGTGTCGGCGCCGCCCTTCTCAACTCACCCCTGCCCCCAGGACTGACGCAAGATGGCATGATCGTTCTGGCCATGTCGGTCGTCGCCACGATCCTGTTCATCACCGAACCGGTTCCGCTCCCGACGGTTGCTCTGCTGGTGATCGTCGGCGAAGTCATCCTTCTGGGTCAAGACTCAACGGATGTTGCAAAAAGCCTGATGACGGATTCCGTTCTGTTCATCATGGGCTCGCTCATGCTGGCGGTGGCTGTCGTGCGGCAAAAGCTCGACCAGCGCATCGCCTGGTTCATCGTGCGCTTTACAGGCACGCGAACCTCGCGCATCTGTTTCGGCATCTCCGTGGTTTCTGGCCTGCTTGCATCCTTTATTGGCGAGCACACGGTTGCCGCCATGATGCTTCCAGTAGGCATAACGCTGATTTCGCTCACATCCCAGGACCGCAAGAGCGTGCGCAATCTGGCCGCAGTGCTTCTGTTTTCTATTTGCTATGGCGCTTCGGTGGCTGGCATCGCCACGCCGTCGGGCGGCGCGCGCAACGCCATCATGATCGGCTACTGGAAGGAATTCTTCTACGATCCGCTCAATCCCGAAACCTACAAGTTCCTCATCGATTATGTGACGTGGGCGATCTATGCCTATCCCATTTTCCTGCTCCAGCTGCCGCTGGTGACTGCCATTTTGCTGACGACATTCAAGCCAGAGCATGACGACCTCTCGCGCGCCGTCGCCAAGTTACGCGCCCGCATCCGCGAAGAAGGACCGATGACAATGGGCAACTGGGTGGCGATCGCGCTGTTTCTCATGGTTCTCTATGCCTGGGTATTCATGTCCCAAACACTTGGTATGGGCACCATCGCCATTTTCGGCGCCGCCGCATTTCTGGTGGCGGGGCTTGTGGTATGGGAGGATATAAACTCCGGCGTCAACTGGGGTGTGGTGCTGCTGTACGCCGCCGCGATTTCGCTCGGGTTGCAGATGAAAGAGACTGGCGCGGCAGAATGGGTCGCCGGCGGGTTTTTAAGCATTCTGGAGCCGATAGGAGCCGATCAGGGGCTTGGATTATGGGCGGCTGTTTCCTTGTTCACGACGGCTGTCACCAATACCATGTCGAACGGCGCGGCGGTCGCGGTGCTGGGTCCGATCGTGCTCAAGCTGGCGGTCGCGGCGGAGGAAAGCCCGATTTTGATCGGCTTTATTACATCGATCTCCTCGGCGTTCGCCTATCTGACGGTTGTCGGAACACCGGCCTGCACCATCGTGTACGCCGCTGGTTATCTGACGACCCGCGATTTTCTCAAAGTGGGCTGGCGCATGGTGATCATGTCGACGGTGATCCTTCTTCTTGCAGCAACATTTTACTGGCCCCTGGTCGGAGTGTAGCCCATGGCAGCCTGGCGATTCTCCGTAAATGAGCGCAAACGCGACCGCCACCAGGAGATGCTCGAAGAGCGCGAGGAACGGCATAAGCGATTCCGGATACTTGTCTGTATCAATGGCACGGACCCCTCTTATGAAGGGCTGAAATTTGCCGCGGAAATTGGCCGGAACAATCCTTGTGACATTATCCTGCTCTATGTCAGACGTATTGATCAGGGCTTGAATTCAGGGGGGCTCCAGGTTCGCATTGCACGGCAGAACCTGCTGGATTGGGGGCTGGAGCTGCCGGGTATTGAATATCTCCGGCGCGGCTATGACATGCTGTTTGATCTTGGCTATATGACCAAGGAATGGCGCTCCAAAGCCAGCCATACCGATATTTTTGGTGACCCTCTCGGCGATAACAAGGTTGAATATCGTTCGGGGCGGCGCAAACGGATCATCCTCAAACTCAAGACGGCGCCGAGCGTATCCAGCGGCATTCTCGATCAATATGAACTGGGCCCGTATAATCTGATTATCATGGGGCCACCAAAGCATTGGCGCGGTGGATTGAAGTCTTTTTTTGAGCCCAGCACAGTGCAGAAGGTCGCCATGCTGTCTCCGTGCTCAGTGCTCACGGTGAAAAACTCAATAGACAGTAAAAAGGGTTTTTTGATCTGCACCGACGGCACGAAACATTGCACCAAGTCCATGAAACAGGCTGCCGTTCTGGCTAACAATCTCAATCACTCCATAACGGTTATGTCGGTTACCCCCGAAGCGGAGCAACTCCCCGTCATAAAGCTCCGCCTCAAGTCGGCCAAACAGCAACTCCTGGAGATGGGCATTGAAGATGTAAAGACAATTTCACGGAAAGGCGAGCCCGTGGAAGAGGTGCTGGATGTTGCAAAACGATATGGAATTGTCGTCATCGCCGACTCAGGAAAATCGCGGATGAAGAGGTTTTTAAAAGGAAGTATCGCTTTCAACATCATGGGGCAAGCGCCCGTTTCAGTCATGAATGTGCGTTGAACTGCGAGCTTCGGTTACCCGTCCATAAATGGCGCCGCCCTGAACGGGGCTAAAGCCTCGCAGCGCACGGCGTGACGGGCCAGGCTCACGCGATCACGGCCTTCGAGATGCTCCGGATTCTTT
>CAYOEI010000397.1:0-4393 GCA_964402825.1 uncultured Hyphomicrobiaceae bacterium | reverse complement strand
GCTCAAACCGTGGGGGTTCCGGTCAGGACGAATCTGGTCCTAATCTTTTGGAGTAGCTGATCCCGGCAGGCCCGGTAGGCATCCATAATTTGCTCGCGGCTGCCGCTGGCCATCGAGGGATCGATGGTTGGCCAGTATTCGACATCAACAGCCATTGTGCGGGTCAGCTCAAGAGCCTGGTGATGCGCTTCAGGCGCGAGCGAGATGATCAAATCGAATGTTGTGTCATGGAGGGCGGAAATGGTCACCGGTTCATGGGCTGAAATATCTATACCCATCTCATCCATGACCGAGATAGCGAACGAATCGTTATCGCCCATGCGAACGCCGGCCGATTTGGCGTAAACCCGCCGGTTTGTCAGATGCCGCATCAATGCCGAGGCCATGGGCGAGCGGATTGCATTCATGTTGCAGGCGAACAGCACCGCGCCGGGCAGATCGGACAAAATCCGTTCCGCCATATTCTAGCCCTTCCAATGCAACGCGCAGATGAGCGTAAAGAGCCTCCGCGCCGTATCGAAATCAGTCGAAATCTTGCCCTCAAGGCGTAGCATGAGCAGCTGGCTACCTTCGTCATGCAGCCCGCGCCGCCCCATATCGAGCGCTTCGATGCGACTCGGAGGCGCATTCTTGATGGCGTCGTAATAGCTCTCGCACACGAGAAAATAATCCTTCACGAGCTTGCGGAAGGGCGAGAGCGAAAGCATGAAGCTGGTAATGGGCTTGTGCTCGACATCTCCCACGGCAAACACGAGCCGGTTTTCGGCTATGGAGAGATGCAGGGAGTACGGCCCCTCCTGGCGCTCCTCAAGTGCAAAAACATTATCTTCCAGAAGATCGAAGATCGCCACTTTTCGCTCATGATCGACATCGGGCGTGTTGCGGCCGAGCGACTTGTCATCGAGTGTAATTTCAACCAGATGCGAAGTGTCATTGGGTTCCGGGCCCATTGCTCAGCGCTCCTGGTTAAGCCGGATTGACACCGAACGTGCATGCGCCTCAAGCCCTTCCGCCTTTGCAAGGGTCACTGCGCTGGGCGCCAGCTCCGCCAGAGCGTCTGGCCCAAGCCTGAGGATCGAGGTGCGCTTCATGAATGCAAGCACGCCAAGCCCCGAGGAAAACCGCGCGCTGCGCGCCGTCGGCAACACATGGTTCGAGCCGGCAACATAGTCGCCAATCGCCTCTGGCGTGTAGCTCCCAAGGAAAATAGCGCCGGCATTGCGGACGCGGTTCATCATCGCGTCCGGGTCTTCAGTGGCGATCTCCAGATGTTCGGGCGCCACACGGTCGATAAGCGGCGGCGCTTCATCGAGAGAACCGAGCACGATGATCGCGCCAAAGCTCTCCCAGCTTTCACGCGCAATACCAGCGCGGGGAATTTGCCCGAGTTGACGTTCAACGGCCTGGCCCACGTCTTGCGCGAACTGCGCGCTGTCGGTGATTAAAATGGACTGCGCGGATGTGTCATGCTCGGCCTGGGCCAGCAAATCGGCGGCAATCCAGTCAGGATCATTCTGGTCATCGGCCACCACCAGAACTTCTGAAGGGCCGGCAATCATGTCGATGCCAACGGCGCCGAAAACCTGCCGCTTGGCTGCCGCCACATAGGCATTACCCGGACCCGCTATGGTCGCGACGGGCGCTATTGTCCTGGTGCCATACGCCAGAGCGGCGATGGCCTGCGCCCCGCCGACGCGGTAGATTTCCCCGACACCGGCAAGACGCGCGGCTGCAAACACCAGCGGGTTCACTTCGCCATTTGGCGTTGGCACCACCATGGCGATGCGGGGCACGCCCGCCACCTTGGCCGGCACCGCATTCATCAGAACGGAACTGGGATAGCTCGCCGTACCCCCAGGCACATAAAGCCCAGCCGCCTCGACGGCAGTCCAGCGCGACCCAAGCTCGGCGCCGGTTGAGTCCTGGTAAAGATCATCCTTGGGCACTTGCCTCTGGTGATGGGCGACAATGCGCTGGTGGGCAAACTCAAGCGCCTCACGGGTTTCCCTGTCCACCCTCGCAACCGCTTCATCTATTTCCGCATCACTGACGCGGATGCCACATGTTCGCAAATCCACATGGTCGAAGCGCTCCGAGAGCTCAATGAGAGCATCGTCACCACGCGCGCGCACATCATCAATAATTGCACGAACGGCTGCGTCGACGTCCTGCGACACCTCGCGCTTGGCGGCCAGAAATTGCGAAAAACGTTCCTCAAAATCGCCCGCGGCGCTTTCCAGCAGCATAACCATGCTGTGCTTTCCCTTGGTATGTGTCAGGCCCTTGGTATGTGTCAGGCCTTGGCGTCCTGCTCGTGGTCCTCTTCATGCTCGGGCATGAGTTTGGTTTTCCAGACCGGGCCCAAATCTCTCATTTCAGCTTCGATGCATTCCACATGCAATCGGATAGCGGCGCCTCCGGCGAAAACAAGCGTTATGTGCCCCTCGGGCTTGTCCGCCTCTTCAAACTGCAGGGTTAGCAACTCGAGCACGGCGCCTTTAGCCTCCGGCTCCACGCCTTGCGTTTGCACACCCAGAACACGATCAAAGCGTAATGCGCTGCGCCGGCGCTGAAAGTTCTTTTTCCGCTGGCCCTTGCCCGCAGAAGCGCTTTCCCAGTCAAACCTGTTTGCGATCATTGCAAACCGGTGTTCGCCCGGCACGTAGGCGATATCCGCGACGCGCAACACCGCATCTTGAAGATGCGCGGAAAGCACACCCAGATCTTCTGTATCAAGCGCCAGCAATTTTAACGATTCCATAAAACCAACCAGTTCCGGTTTATCAAAAATACACTACGCGCCGGACAAGCCGGCCAAGTCAGCGCATGTGATAGCGATGGAGAAGCAGTCTGGCAATGACTGGCAAGATAGAAATGGCTTTCGGTTATGATCCAAGCTCATGAACTAAGAGGACAGGCGCTCGATCCGGGCGCCACACCGGCCCAGCTTTTCCTCGATACGCTCAAAGCCCCGGTCGATATGATAAACCCGGTTGATGATCGTCTCTCCTTCGGCGGCGAGACCGGCAATCACCAGAGACACCGATGCACGCAAGTCTGTCGCCATAACCTGCGCCCCGTGCAATTTTTCCACACCCGCGACGCTGGCAAGATCCCCATCCAGATCAATCTCGGCCCCCAGACGGGCCAGTTCCTGAACATGCATGAAACGGTTCTCGAATATGGTTTCGCGTATGGTTGATGTCCCCTTCGCCAGCGACATCAACGCCATCAACTGCGCCTGTAAATCAGTTGGAAAACCGGGGAAGGGCTGCGTCTCGACATTGACCGGATTTAACCCGGCGCCATTGCGCGCGACCCGTATGCCGCTGTTGGTGACGGTAATTTCGACCCCGGCCTGGCGCAAAATATCGAGCGCTGACTCCAGAAGATCGGCGCGGGCATTGTCGAGCAACACATCGCCGCCCGCGGCTGCGACCGCCATGGCGTAGGTTCCGGTCTCAATCCTGTCCGGCAGAACGGTGTGCACCGCGCCCTTGAGTTCATCCGCGCCCTGGATGGTCAATGTGGATGTGCCAATGCCATCAATCTGCGCACCCATTTTTACGAGGCACTCGGCAACGTCGCCCACTTCAGGCTCACGCGCGGCATTCTCGATGACGCTCTCACCCTTAGCCAGAGCGGACGCCATCAGCGCATTATGCGTGGCGCCAACCGATACTTTTGGAAAGGTGATGCGCCCGCCCTGAAGTCCTTTGGGAGCTTTGGCCAGCACATAACCGCCTTCCAGATCGATTTCAGCACCGAGCGCGCGAAGCGCTTCGAGATGCAGATCAACCGGACGGGTGCCAATGGCGCATCCCCCCGGCAAGGATACTTTTGCCTCACCCATGCGGGCGACCAGCGGGCCCAGCACCCAGAAGCTGGCGCGCATGCGCGACACCATCTCATAAGGAGCGAGCGTATCGACGATTTCATGGGCAGTGAGCCGGAACGTCTGCCCGTCAGCCGCTCTCGCGCCTGAGCGCTTGCCGGCAATGGTCAGATCGACGCCATGATTGCCAAGAATACGGCCAAGCTGAACCACATCGGCCAGCTGAGGCACATTTTCCAGGGTCAGGGTCTCGGCGCTCAGAAGGCTCGCAATCATCAGCGGCAGCGCGGCGTTCTTTGCGCCGCTGATCGGGATTGTGCCCTCAAGCCGTGATCCGCCTATGACCCGTATACTGTCCATAATATCGCACCCCATCCTATACGAAAAAACGCTGGCCCAATTACTTGCCAGCGCCAACTTACCTGGACAAACTTACCTGGACCAAGTGTACACCGGGATTACACCGCATCACCAGACCGGCGGCAACCCGCATATGAGAAAATCGTTAAATACGCGCCTATTCCGGCTTTTTCTTGACCGGTGCGGCGGACGCCTGCC
>CAYOEI010000396.1:0-4750 GCA_964402825.1 uncultured Hyphomicrobiaceae bacterium | reverse complement strand
ATATCCGTTTTGTTTAATAGATACAAGATTAATTCGTAGTTAGAAAAAAAATTGCAACGAGGTCATACAGTATTAATTTCAAGTGGTATTGTGTTAATTTTAGGAATACTAATTATTGTTTTACTAGCTGAGCCCTTAAGCTCATTAATGGAAACAGAATTTTTGATTCAACCATCTTCTCTTTTTAAAGATGAAAGTGTTGAAAAACAACTATTTTTGAAACAAGGAGAGGGTTCGTTGTTATCTATATTTACCAGTCCAGCTGATGCGCAGGCCAACGTTAAGGTAAATGATCCTGATGGAATATTATTTTTTGAAGATAAATTTTACGAAATTGTTACAATCCCCATTCGACCAGAAACAACTGGAAGCTTCAATGTGATTATACTTAATGAACAAGAACAACCACTAAGTTTGTATGCTACTCTTACATCGATGGCCTCTGTTGAAGATTCCGATATCATTCGTTCATTGTCTATGGGTGTAGCGGTTGGTTTATTGTTAATCTTTTTTTCAATTATTGGTTTAATTGCTGGAGCAGTAATACTTGTTTATGATAAAAGAAAATTAAAAAAATAAAATCGTGTAAATCATAAATTGCATATCTTCATACAAAATTCCTATAAAAAAAGAGAAGTTGTAAAGAATTCTTTCATAATCAAAGATCCCGTTAATAAGACAGTCCTAGTTTATGAAAACGGGCTAACTTGGAATGGGCAATTGGAGATTAGACTCATTATTTGATATAGGTAATAATTTATTAAAAAATGAATTTATACAGTTACCTTACGAATTTTTTGCTTTCTTAAAATTGAATTCTTTTTCAAATGAACTTTTTTCAGTAAGGAGTAATTAAGAATTTGAAAAGAATTTTTGTATGCATTTTATTTTCTGCTGTTTTACTTAGTCCTCTTCCATTCTTTCAAACTCAACAAGCTTTTGCACACCAACATCCTGGGCATGATGTTTGTTTTGAACAAGTATTAAATTCATTTACAAACATTTGGATTATTCCAAAACCGCTTGCTCTACTACTTGGATGGGTATTTTCAGTTTTTTGTCCAGTTAAAACAGTAGCACCTGTTGACATTATTTTAGAATGTAATACCAAATCACCAAGAGCAGGATTCAGATTTAATACAATAGAAAAAGTAACAGGTTTTAATTTTCTTACAACAAAAAATATAGAACAAAAATTACAAACTCCTGATGGAAAAGAAATTCTTTTAGGTAGACATCATGCAATATTTTCTTTTATAGTAACAGGGTTGATACTTGGTCCAGATGCTATAGCAAGTGCAATTCCAGGACCTGGTGGTCTTATCGCAGGTTTTATTTTTGGTCTTGTAGTTAGTATTCTAGTATCAGCTTTTATTCCAACGTGGGAACAATTAATCACACTAATTCATCCAGGTGATGGATTTACTGCACAAACATTCTTCGTTTGGGATCTCTTACAATTTGGTAATCCAACTTCTTCCTCTTTAGCACCGAATAATGTCCCTAAGCAGAATGTATTTTTTGGATTGGGTATAAACAAAGTCAATTGGAAATCTGATTACTTATTTGGAGATTCTGACATACAACATGTTAGCATAGTGGATAACATTTCTCCCGTTATGACAATTCATGAAAATCCTGTAACGGTAGAAGCAAATGTACACTGGGGTTTTGATAAATCCTTTGCACTTGAAAAATTAGGTCCAGTTACTGCAAAAGATAACTGTGTTCCTGATTCACAAATTATAGTACGACCTTTGTCAGTTGACCCTGACTTCTTTCCTTTAACAAAGTTAAAGGAGCAAGGATTTGATGTACCAGACCAACTAACATGGGAAGCATTAGATCAAGAACATAATTTTGTGTTTCCAAGTTCTCAAGATCTTACATACTGGGACACTTGGATGGCATCTGTAAAGGGGCAACTTCCCAGTCTAAACCCCCCACCACCAATTAAAGACTTTATAGATCCTAAAACCGAAAGGCCAAAGAATCCCATAGCCATAAAATTTGGTTCCGATATTGATAGTGATAATGCAGAAGATCTTTTTGTAGCAAATGGTGATGACAGTTCAATCTGGGCATATAGTGGTCCTGGAGGCTTTAAGGAAGTAAGCGGGGTAATTTCAAAAACTAAACCAGGAGTTTTAATTTCAAAAATAGTTCCCTCTGGCAGTGGAGGATTGAATAATCCAGTAGCCATTATTTTTGGAAGTGATCAGACTGGAGATGGAGTAAACGATCTTTTCGTTGCAAGTGCTAACACGAACCAAGTTTTAGTATATGATGGCAAATCAGGCGCATTCATAATTGACTTTGTCATAGCAGGCAGTGGTGGGCTAAACACGCCAGCGGGTCTTGCATTTGGTCCTGATCAAAATCGTGATGGAATAAATGATTTGTATGTTTCAAGTAAAAGCACCAACAAAATTCTTGTTTATGACGGAGTTTTGGGAGGATTCATAGAAGAATTTGCAACAGAAGGACTGCAAGAACCTACTATCATTGAATTTGGTTTTGATTTCAATAAAGATGGTGCAAAAGATCTTTATGTTACAAGTAAAGATGGAATTAAACTATTCAATGGACGTACAGGTGATTTAGTAGGAAAGTTTGTTTCTGAGAATAATTCAGTTATCATTACCTTTGGTCCAGATGGTAGTGGTGATGACATCAATGATCTCTACATTGGTCTTCCACTAAACACTGTGTTTGATGTACCTGTAAAAAGATACAAAGTTACAGCTAGCATGACAACTGGTACATTCATTGATAATTATGTAGTTCCTGGGTCTGGTGGTTTATCAAAATTATCTACAATGACGTTTGGACCAGATAGTAACTTTGATGGTGTTGAAGATCTATATGTTGTAGATAATCAACAAAACAAAATCATTCTTTTCAATGGAAAACATAACGATGAACCAGAACCAGAAGAACAAGCATTAGCAATTGGTAAAAATATGAAATTTGTTGCCAAGTATGTTACCAAGATGAACAAAGCTGTAATAGCTTCAAACGAAAAAGCAGCCAAAGCGGTTTTGGAAGGTTGTAGTAAACCAGGTCCAAAATGTTCTCCAGATGTAGAAGCTGATGCTAATGCCAAAAAAGCCGATGCTGAGATACAAGGTAAAAAAGCAAAGAAAATAGGTGCAGCTCTTTCAGCATTTGCCCTTGCACTTGATTTATTCCAAGCTTTTGTACTTTTTGAACCAGAACCACTAGATGCTCAGAGACATCCTCCAAACTATGTTTCTAAAGTTCAAACAATTATCGTAAGAGACACCCTATCTCCAGACATTCTCCCACCTGACACCATATCTAAGGAGATTGTAGGAGATGATATTGACCTTGAAATTTTCCCTCCATTAATTTTTGATATTGCTGATCCACGACCAACCATAATGCATAATTTAACCTCAAGTAAAGACTGTAAAAAAACAGATCCAGACTCTGGACTATGTATTCTTGTAGGAGACTTTGTAAATAATAATTTTAAACCTGGAATCACTCCAATTCTCTGGGAGATAGTAGACTTTTCTGGAAACAGAGGAAACACAACACAACTTGTTAACATAAAAAATATGCCAAACGATCCTCCTGTAGCACTGGACGGTTCAGTAACAAATGTTTTTAGCGAAATTCCAACTCAAGTCCAAGTTAGTGCAATAAACAGAGACAAAGATCCTATAGAATTCTTTATGGAGTCAAATCCTGATAATGGATTTATTTTATCTCCAATAGATCCAATTTTCCAGAACAAGTTCCAAGAGGAAGGTGCAATTTCTACACTAAAGGGCATTACCAGAGACAAAGATGATAACACAATCTACTTTGGTGATACTATTAACCAACGCCTGATGAAGCTAACAGAAAATAATGAAATGACTAGTACTAACATAGATCTTACTAAAGAGGTTAGTCCAAGTGCAATTTCCTTACTTGATGATGGTAATTTCATGATGGGTGATTGGAGAAATGAAAAGATTGTAAAAGTAACACCAACTGGAAGTGTTTTAGAACAGTTCAACGTTACAGGTATGTTTGAAGATCCCAAAAACTTTGTTGCAGATTCTTCAGACAACCTCTACCTAACTGATGGCCCCAAAGTTACAACATTCAATATTGATTCTATTCTAAACTCTCCATACGACATTGCAATTGATGCAAATGACTTGATTGTAACTGATAAAGCCAACAATCGTGCACTAAAGTTTGATACCGACGGAAATATTTTAGAGATTAAATTTGGATCAATAAATCCAGGATTTGATATGCTCAACCAACCAACTGGTGTGCATATAGATAGTTCCAACGATGTTTACATTTCTGATACAAACAATAACAGAGTTGCAAAGTTTGATAATACAGGAGCTTTCCTTTTAGAAATAACCGAAAGTGTACCAGGAACTGCCCTTGATTCTCCCAAGGGTGTAATTACAAATTCTCTTGGAAACCTGCTAGTTGTAGACAATGGCAATAATCGTACACAAAAGTATGATTCCTTGGGAAATTTCATTGAGGGATTTGGAAAAACTGGAGCCGAGCTTGGAAACTTTACCAATCCTCATGACATCGAAACTATTTCCAGTATACTTATTGATGATTTTATTGGCCAAGATAATGCACAACTTGGTGGCCAAACTGAATTTATTTTAGGTCCTGACGCAGGCACCGACGGCATAGAAGATATCTATATTGCTAATGCAAACACCAATGAGATATTCCTCTACAATGGAATATCTCATTG
>CAYOEI010000395.1:0-3030 GCA_964402825.1 uncultured Hyphomicrobiaceae bacterium | reverse complement strand
TAAACCAGCCTTTCATGAGCGGCGTGCTGGTCAACTATGATCACCGAATCCTGCGTCTGGGAAATAATGTAGGTGTCGTGCAGTTGTGCGCGCGCAGCGCCCAAAGGCTGATCCTGATAGCTTTGCTCAAGCTCACCGTCGCTGGCACGTGTATCACCGCTCGGAGGTGCAAAATTTTCAAAAGGCGCCTGTGCCGCCTCGGCGAAGGCCAAAGTAGATGGCGCGGGTCTGAGACTTGAATAGCCCGCATGCCTGGCGGACCCGGCACCGCCCCCAGCATGAGCAAAAGCATGTGCGCCCAAAGCGGCGCTGGCGCTGTGGCCGGCCTCTTCCAGCACCTGCCGTAACGCGCCGACAATCAGTCCTCGCACTGAACCTGGATCGCAAAAGCGCACTTCCGCCTTGGCTGGATGCACATTTACATCAACATCTTGCGTCGGCAGACTAAGAAACAGAGCCAGCATTGGAAAGCGTCCGCGCGGCACCAGATCGCCATACGCGCCGCGCACCGCGCCGCCCAGCAGCTTGTCACGAACAGGACGCCCGTTGACGAAAAGAAACTGCATCATCTGATTGGCGCGATTGAGCGTCGGCAAACCGGCGAAGCCCTGAACGCTTAACCCATCCCGCTCTGCATGAACCGGGCGTGCATCAGCCATGAAATCACTGCCCATGATGCGGCCAAGGCGCGCCAGAACGGCTTCGCTGTCCCCGGCCATCGCCGCAGGCACCCGGAGCGTGGTGCGTTCCCCGCTGGTGAGGGAAAATCCAACACCGGGATGCGCCATGGCGAGGCGTTTGACGGCGTCGCTGATCGCGGCCTGCTCGGCCCGCTCGGACTTCATGAATTTGAGCCGCGCCGGCGTGGCATAGAACAGATCGCGCACCTCAACCCGCGTACCGGGGTTGAGAGCGGCGGGACGCGGGCCGGATTTCTTGCCGGCATCGATGATGATCTCAGCGCCCTCGGAGCTGTGATGTGTGCGGCTTTGTATGGTGAGCCTCGCAACCGCGCCAATGGAGGGCAATGCCTCACCGCGAAATCCCAAAGTGTCAATATTCGAAAGATCGCTGTTCGCGAGTTTTGACGTGGCGTGGCGCTCGGCCGCGAGGACAAGGTCACTCTCATCCATGCCGCAGCCATCGTCGCCAACGCTTATGAGCAAGAGCCCGCCGCCGCGCGTGATAATCTCGATACGCTCCGCGCCCGCATCAAGCGCGTTTTCGACAAGTTCCTTCACCACGCTGGCCGGGCGCTCGATAACCTCTCCCGCGGCGATGCGGTTGATAAGTGATGTCGGCAACTGGCGAACGGCCACGCCCTTGGCTCCTTAATCTCTGGCGCTCAGATTGCGCCGCGTCAAAACCTTTCCGGCCTCGACAGCGGGTTGATCGAAGGGGTCAACCCCAAGCAAATGACCGGAAAGAATCACTTCCAGCATGAAATGCATCATGAGTCCGCCGAGCGCCTGTTCGTCAAGCCGTTCCATGTCGATGGTGCGCACCGGCCGTCCGGCTTCGATCAAAGCCTGCGGAATGGCGGCCTGCTGCGCGGCAACCAGATCGCCAGCGCTGCGCCCCCCCCAGATAAGCCGCGCCCGCCTGTTCGGCGAGAGCCTCGTCCACCACAGGCCCTACCCCATCACAAGAGGTGCGCAAGATTGTAACCAAATGATCGCGCGGGCCATCAAGATAAAGCTGGAGGCTCGAATGCTGGTCCACGGGTCCAAGGGCCGAAACCGGGGTGATGCCCTTGCCGCCTTTCCCCAAGCTTTCGCTCGCAAGCTGAACATACCAGTCCGAAAAGCGTTCAAGCCGGTCGCAATATGGCATCATGACCTGCACATTGGCGCCGCGCTCCTCGGCAAGTCCGATGGAAACAGCCGCGCCCAGAGCCGGTGCAAATGCGCTTGCGTCCGTATTATCCATGAGGCTCGAGATCACCGCGGCGGCGCCCTGCCTGATGGCTTGTCCATCGAGACCGCGGGCAAGCGCCGGCAGCAGCCCGACATTGGTGAGGGCCGCATATCGCCCGCCAATACCCGGATCATGATCCAGCAGCGGGATGGCATGCGCCTCGCAAACGTCACGCAAGCCATTATGCACCCCATCAACCGCTGGCTCGCTTAAACCGAGGAACAGCTGCGGAACCTTGTCCTCAAGCCCGGCATCTTTGACTATCCTCAGCGCCGTGAGGAACTGCACCAGCGTCTCGGCCGTGTTTCCCGACTTGGAGATGACAATGAAGCGCGTCCGCTCCAGATCCAGGATGGAGAAGGATGCCTCAAGCGTGCGCGGGTCCAGATTATCGTAAAAACGGGTTCGGGGACGGCGCGCCTGACCCGGGCGTTGCTCGCCCGGGATAAACCAGCCGCCCAGCTGGGCGATCATCTGCCCGCCGAGGCTCGAGCCGCCAGTACCGAAGAATATGAGCGTCTTCGCGCCTTCACTCAAACGCTCAAGCGCATCAGCCGCCGCATCGATATCAGCTAATTGTTCTGGAACGCGCAACAGGGGCGCCGTCTTGCGCTGATACTGCTCTTTCAGGCTTACCAGCGCTTCATTCAGCACGCCAAGCCGGCACTCCAGTTCAGGTGCGGACAGGCCCGCCGCGCCAATAGCCGCTTCCAAGCAGCCCTCTATGGACTGAACCAATGGCATGTGGTCCCCCCTGGAATCACGGAATGTTAGCTCTTCTTCGGCTTTGTTTTGATGCCCGTGGGCTTTCCGACGATCGTCACGATCAGGCCGTCCGCCTTGAGGAGACGCTTTGCCACCCGGCGAATATCAGCCAGCGTCACCGCATCGATGCTCGCGTTGCGGGTGTCGATATAATCCTTGCCCAGATTTTCGATCTGTATCCAGAGCAGCTGGTTGGCGATTTTTGAACTGCTATCGAAGCGTAACGCATAGGAGCCGGTGAGATATTGCTTGGCGTTTTTCAGCTCCTTCGCGCTCGGACCTTTATCCGCCATCCGTTTCAACTCGTCCCGGATAACTTGAAGCGAACGCGTCATGGATTTGTTTTCC
>CAYOEI010000394.1:0-2833 GCA_964402825.1 uncultured Hyphomicrobiaceae bacterium | reverse complement strand
AATATTAAGAGTTTATTAACCTTAAAAATTAACTAAATATAGATAAAGGTTAGAAAATTGTGAATATTTCCGTTCTCTGAGAATTCATTGAGTGTTATACCTCCGTGACTACTCGGTAAACCTTAGAAAATGGCACGGAATCTGCGTGCACTGGGGGTGAAACCGAAGTTTTGCGGGGTAAGACAGTTGGAAGTGCATCATTCAGGGACAGTCTGTCCCGATATCAAACGCCATCCTTACAGAGAGTTCCTGGATCGGATCACATCTGACACATGCGAGTCGATTTCGGCCGAAAATATCTGTGTTGTTGTTGCGCATCCTGACGACGAAGCTGTTGGCGCCGGTGGACAGTTGGCGCGGCTCAACGGTGTGAGCGTTGTTCACGTTACGGACGGGTCGCCCACAAACTTGTCATTTGCCAGGAAACGCGGATTTGAGACTCGTGAAACTTACCGCTTGGCACGGGAACAGGAGTTGAGCGAGGGTTTGGCGCTCTGCCATATTCCACGCAGAAACCAGGTCCGTCTTGGTGTTCGCGACCAGGAAGCCGCTCTCCGTTTGACCGATTTGACCTACCGGATGGCAAGCCTGTTCCGGGTAAAAGAGATTTCGATCGTACTGACCCATCCCTATGAAGGCGGTCACCCTGACCACGATGCAACCGCCTTTGCTGTCCACGCGGCCTGCCGGCTACTGGAGGAGCAAGGCGAGAAAAGCCCGGCGATAATCGAGATGGCATCCTATTACGCAGGACCCGAGGGCAGATTGCATCAGCGATTTGCGCCGCATCCGGCTGGACCCGGGGTGGTCTCAATTCTCTCGCCTTCGCAGCGTCTCCTGAAACAGGAGGTCTTCGCAGCTCATGTGTCGCAAGCTGAAAACCTCAGCGAGTTCAACTGCGGGACGGAGCGGTTCCGCACCGCTCCGCGGTACGACTTCACGGAATTACCCAACAATGGCATCCTGCACTATGAAAGTTTCCAGTCCGGCATGACTGGCGAACGTTGGCTTGCTCTTTCCCTAGCAGCCCTGCATCGGCTCAGGTTGGTAGCGGCGGCCTGAGACTTTTGCCCCGTGGCGCCGGTGTCCTCCGGCCAAGCGCATATCCAAAAACGCCTCCTACAACAAACCTGACGTGCTGGTACCCATGGTGGCGTGCGTAGGTCGAACCTGTGGAATACCCTTGCAACGCCGCCTGTTCATGACTTCAATGGCCAAATCATGTAAAGCCTTCTCTATGCGCCGGTAGTCGGTCCGAGGGGTGCGGTCAGCATGAAATTTGAAATCATCATACCGGCGAAGGACGAGTCTGTCTCGATTGAGGAGATCGTCGCCTGCGTCAGGGGTTGGCCGGAAGTCTCAACCGTTTTCGTGGTCGACAACGGATCGACAGACGGAACGGGGGCCCTTGCGCGGTCGGCGGGCGCGGAAGTTGTCCATGAACCACGGATCGGCAAAGGGTTTGCTGTGAAACGCGGGCTTGCCGCCGCAGGCTCGGAACTGGTTTTCGTTTGCGATGCGGATATTCGCGGGCTGTCGCATAACCGCGTGCTTGAGGCTATCAATCCGGTTGTCACCGGTTCCGCGGATCTCTGCCGTCTGGCAATGTGCCGGTCAGCGGAGGCCTCGCCAGTCACCACGCTTGTGGCGGTGCCGTTGCTGCGGCACCTATTTTCTGATCTGAGAGTTCGCGAGCCACTTGGCGGGCTGTTTGCGATCCGGCGTGAAATGGCGTTGGAGTATACGCTCCCCGACGATTGGGGTTTTGACATTGCCTTGACTCTCGCCGTTGGCTTGGGCGGCAAACGAATCGTGGAGATCGCGGCTCCTGAACTCTCTCACCGTGTAAGAGCGCTAGACGAGTATGAAAAAATGGCCTGTGAAGTAGTCCGGGCCATACTTGGTCACACTGCCGTATTACCGGACCCGTAGTGGCTGTGATCCGACACTTCGAACCGACTAGGTGATCTGAGTGGCACAGCTCTTGAACTAGCTCTGACAATGCCCCTCAGACCCCCAAACTTCGACGGCTGCTATACCCTCAAGAGCGGAAACGGACAGCTCGAAAGTCGGCTAACCACTGCTAAGCGGAAGCCCCCGTATGTGTGCCCGGACTTCGGTTTGGTGTAGAGATAGTGTTGCAAAACTATTTTTGGACGGTTGAAACGCAATATTGATGCACCGACCCGCCCTTTCGTGCAACAATGATACGTCCAGTCCACGTATGGATTCGAATGTTGCGCAGCAGGTGTGACCGACGAAGTTTTGCAACACTATCTGCAAATAGCAGACATTGGATTGGAGCGGACGACAGGATTCGAACCTGTGCACATGACCGGGTTGGCCATCGCTCTGCCGCTGAGCTTGACCAGGGTTAAGCGCAAGCCGGATCGTCAACCCATTGGCATCAACAACGGCATGTATCTTGGTTGTCAGCCCACCGCGTGTCCCAGATTTCCGCCTTACCCGAGTGATTGAAGCGATTGTAACAGGTCGTATAGAGACCGTAGTAGTGCGGCAGATCACGTCATGGCGCACCTGGCCGCAAGATCCAGAAGATACCGTTCAACACCCGCCAGCCATCAACGCGTGGTACACCACGCGGTTTGTTATGGAAGATTGGCCAGAAGACCTTGGGCCGAATTAGTTTCTGTGAAGTGGAACGTATCAAATCCAAAAACCGGATCAAATTTAAACAGAAATTCCATAAATCTAGGAGACGATCGCGGACAACGTTAATTGGGCGTTTCTGGCTCGACGATCACAGATTGAAGGCGTAAAAGGTTGATCAGGTCGCTGCACCACAAAATGCTTCAGGTATCGGGCCGCCTGG